>JAHBXU010000902.1 GCA_019636315.1 Planctomycetaceae bacterium
GCCACCTGATTACAGACCGGATCCGGGTGGAGATGTAGAAGTTCTCCCTCCGCGATTGTGAGCAGCGTGCCGTACACCGACCAGGTCACCGCCTTGATCTCCGGCAGCGGCTTCAGCGTCGGCTTTGCGGCGAGCGGTCGTGGTTCCGGCGGCTGCGGCCAGACCAGATTCCGCTCGTCGAGTGCGTCGAGATATTCGAGGAGCGTCTGGGCCATGATGCCGCGTATGGATCAATTGACCGATCCGTGCCATCAATTGTTTCGCTGCAGACTATAAAAGTTTCGCCGCCCATTTCACATGGGCGGCGAAACCATCACGCCAGTGATCACTTCCATGCGAAAAATCGCTGTGACAATCGTTCGTAGGCTTCAATGTACTTCTCGCGAGTCTTGGCGACGACATCGTCCGGAAGTTCCGGAGGCGTGCTGTCCCGGTCCCAATCGGTCTGCAGGAGCCAGTCGCGGACGAACTGCTTGTCGAACGAGGGTTGCCCGTGCCCCGCTTCAAACTGATCCTCGGGCCAGAAGCGGCTGCTGTCGGGAGTGAGAACTTCATCAATGAGAATCAACTCGTCGCCGTCGACGCCAAATTCAAACTTGGTGTCGGCGATGATGATCCCCTGCGTCAGGGCGTATTCGGCCCCGCGGCGGTAAATATCCAGCGACAAGTCGCGCAGTTGGGCGGCGCGCTCATGCCCGATGGCCGTTTCGACCTCGGCGAATGTCATCGGCAAGTCGTGTCCCTGATCGGCCTTGGTGGTCGGCGTGAAGATCGGCTCGGGCAGCCGGTCACTTTCGCGCAGTCCGGCCGGGAGTTCGACCCCACAGACGGTGCCCCGCTTCTGGTATTCCTTCCATCCGGACCCGGACAGGTATCCGCGAACAACGCATTCCACAGGGACGACGTTTGTCTTCCGCACGACCATACTGCGGCCGTCAAGCGCCTCAACGTCGGCGTCCGCCGGCAGGGGAAGCGTCGTCACGTCCATGCTGAGCAGATGATGCGGCACGTCCAGTTTGTCGAACCAGAATTCGCTGATCTTGGTCAACACACGCCCCTTATCCGGGATGCCGGTCGGCAGGACAAAGTCGAACGCGCTGATGCGGTCCGTGGCGACCAACAGGAGCCGATCACCAAAATCATAGATGTCCCGAACTTTTCCATGCCGCACGGGAACACCGGGGAGATCGGTCGACAAAAGCGTGGAAGTCATGAATCAATCCTGAGGACGGCGGGAGAGACGGGAGCGCGACGGCGCCGGATCGTGAATCTTTGCGGACGCCCTCCCATGACTGGAAGGGACGTGACGGTCCACAGTATACGGGACACTTCTTGAACATCAATCTGCCGGGGGATACACTGCGCGTCTTGCCATAAAAAATCATGCTGAAGCATTGCGCCCCACCCAGGAAACGATTCGGCCTGCCGTTTGTCGCGCCGAATCGGCAATCGTTTCACCGGCAGAGCAAACTGACGAAGGGAGAGTGAAGGAGACTGTGAGTGCTCGACCTCGACTCTTCGACGCGCGTTGCAGGCAGGGAGAAAGCCCCGCGCTGGGCTGGAGGGTGGTATGGGTGTAATCCGGTTCCTCGTCTCGCCGACCGAGTTGCTTGACGACTGGCCGGAAGTGTATCGCGCGTTCGTGAGCGGATTCGACCGGCACGTCTTCCCGACGCAAGTGGAAGTGTCCGGAGATCTGTTGACGTTTCGACGGCAGCACTCGGACAGTGGCAAGTTGCACATCGCCTTTCCCGTGGAGGGATTTGGGCGCCCCGTGCTCGCCACGTCCTCCTTGCGGGAGCGCGAGCAACCCTACCTGCTGCCATTGGAACTCGCACGCGGCCGGATCGCCGAAATTCGCGATCAGGCGTCGCAATGGGAACAGATCCACATGGCCATCCCCGGCGAGTATCGGGATGCGGAACGGCAGGCGTTTCAACTATTCTGCCAGGCCTCCGCCGTGCAGGGGGACCGGGAAAACTCGTGCCGGCTGGCCCGTGAGTCGTTGACGGCCGCATGCCGCGCATCGGATCTCTTGCTGACCGCCTATACCGAGCAGCGGCTCGCCGTCTCCCATCGGGCCGGCGACAATCCCCCGGCGTCTCTGGGATGCGGACTCCCCTGGAGCGTGCTCGACGATGCGTCGCGAAAACTCTTCTGCTCGTCGTTCCAGGCCGCGGCTCTGCCGATCGAGTGGAAGCGCGTCGAACCGGTCGAGGGACGATATCAGTGGGACGTCATCGATCAGTTGCTGGACTGCTGCATCGAGCATCGCCAGTTGCCGCGGGCGGGGCCGCTGATCGATCTCGGAGCCGGTGGTCTTCCCCCGTGGCTCG
>JAHBXU010000903.1 GCA_019636315.1 Planctomycetaceae bacterium
CGAGAGAGGGCGAGTTCTATGTGATCGATTGGACGTTTCCGCGATGGGAGTCGGTCTGCATTGATTTGGCTTGGTTGCTGCAGACTGCTCCAGTGCCGATTCGAGACCGAATGATTAATCGCTACGCGACACAACACCCATGCAGCTTTCATCCAGGACTCCCCGCCGCCGACGCACACATGGCGTTCTGTGTGGCGGTCAATCTCATTGAGTCCGCCCTCGAAAACGGCAGGGACGAAAAGCAACGGCGACACCTCGATCGGCTGGTCTTGCAGCTTGTCAACGCCTGTGACACATAAGCCGCCTGGTGCAATGCAACAAGTGCTCAAGGGGTTGGCTGATCAACGAGTAATCCGTCCGTCTTGAAAGAGAGAGTCGAGTGAGTATTGCATCGATGACAGGCAGAGTGGGCAGCAAACAGTCTCTGCATCGCCTCGTCTACCTCCGCGACCTGCTGTATGAGTTGGTCGTTCGGGATATCAAACTCCGGTACAAGCGGTCGGTGGTGGGCATTGCGTGGTCGCTGCTGGTGCCGTTGGCGCAGCTGGCTGTGCTGAGTTTTGTGTTCGGCGTCGTATTGAAAATGCGGGCCGACCATTTCTCGACGTTTCTGTTTTCGGGGCTGCTCCCCTGGACGTGGTTCTCTTCCTCGCTCATGGGGGCCACGCGGATCGCCGGGCAGAACAAGGACCTCTTGCGGCAGGTCGGCTTTCCCGCCGGCATCTTACCGGCCATTACCGTGACGTCGCAGTTTGTCCATTTTGTCGTGGCTCTGCCGATTCTGTTCGGGTTTCTCATGTACGACGGCCGGCCGGTCACGTGGGCGTTGGCGATTCTGCCGCTGGTGATGATTCTCCAGTTTGTGCTCAATCTGGCGTTGTCGTACTTTGTGGCGCCGCTGCAGGTGCTGTTTCACGATACCGAGCACTTGCTGGGGGTCAGCCTGATGCTGATGTTCTATCTGTCCCCCATCTTCTACGAGCCGAGCGCCGTACCCGGTCGGTATGCGTTTGTGTACAATCTCAACCCGATGGTCCACCTGCTCAACGGGTACCGTGCCCCGCTCATCGACGGGCAACTCCCGGCGATGGGGCCGCTGCTGATGGTGGGCGCGGCTTCGCTGGGACTGCTGGCGGCCGGGTACACGTTTTACAAGTGGCTGCACTACCGGATCATGCAGGAATTATGACGTCCGACGCGATTGTTGTTGAGAATCTCGGCAAACGGTATTCCCGGCGGAATCCCAACCGTCCTCGCTCCATTCACGAAGCGCTCCTGCGGGGGCTGCGCGGCCTCCGCTCCACGGAGGACTTCTGGGCGCTGCGGAACGTCAGCTTCCGCGTCCCGCGCGGCAGCATGCTGGGCGTCATCGGCCGCAACGGCGCGGGCAAATCGACGCTCCTGCGTCTGCTGGGCGGGTTGGAGTCTCCCGACGAAGGCTCGATCACACGCAACGGCCACGTCGGAGCGCTGCTCTCGCTGGGGGCCGGGTTCCATCCGGACCTGACAGGCCGCGAGAATGTGTTTGTCAGCGCCGTCATCCACGGGCTGACCAGGGCGGAGGTGCGGCGGAAGTTCGATTCGATCGTCGATTTCGCGGAAGTGGGCGAGTTCATCGACGACCCGGTCCGCATCTATTCGAGCGGCATGCAGATGCGGCTGCGTTTCGCTGTGGCCATCCACATGCAGCCGGAAATCCTGCTGATCGACGAAGTTCTTTCGGTCGGCGACCAGGCCTTCCAGGAAAAATGCCTCGCCCGCATTCGCCAGATCATGGCCTCCGGCGGCACGATCGTACTCATCACCCACAGCCTCGACCAAGTCCGCCAGATGTGCGACCAGGCCGTCTGGCTGCATGGAGGCCATGTTTGTGGGCATGGTGATCCTGAACTTACGATAGAAAAGTATCTCGACGCGTCAAACGGACAAATGTCCAAGAAGACGACAGAATCGCAAGGATTATATCCGAGACCGCGGCAAACCCAGGGCGACGTTCGACTCTTATCCGGCAGTTAAGAGTCTCGGCGCATCTGCTGTCTATTGAGCGAATTGGGCCATTCGTTTACCACACAGGTCGCGCATCCATGAACAGTTCATATGTAGCAAGACGTCACGGCAGAAAGACGAGTGTCACAGTCTGTCTAAGGAGCATTCTATCGTCGTTGTTCGTCCTCAGCTCTCCGACGCTGCGGGCTGCTGAGATCCACTTCACAGAGGTGACCGATCAAGTTGGCCTGAAGCACGAGGGTCTCTCGTTCGGCGCTGCCTGTGCCGATTTCGATGGCGACGGCAACTGTGATTTGTACCTGCCCAGGCACTTTCAGAAACGTAGTG
>JAHBXU010000904.1 GCA_019636315.1 Planctomycetaceae bacterium
TGAGTGCGAGCAGTCGGGCGACATTGGCGGCCCCGGTGACATTGGGAGTTGATGCGTACAAAGAGCTGACCACCGTCCTTCCCAGTGGGGAGGGTTCTGCTCCGGTTGTCGAAGAGCCGCGGCGTCCGGCGAAGGTTGTCGTCGATCACGCGGCCCAGGATGGCCTGCATTCTGGCGGCTCCATGCATGGAAGTCCGTCGACGCTGGTCGGCCCGAGTGGAAACGCTGCCACGGCGCTGACATCCGTCGCCGTCGCTTACCAACCAACGCTGTTTACGGTCTACCTCCTGCAGGAAGGCCGGATCGATATCCCGCCTCGCTTCCTGGACGGCATCTTCCGTCCGCCTCGAATGGTTTGAAACTCTCTTCGTGTTCGGCACGCATCGTGTGCGATACGCGAGGGCAGCACAGTTGTTGCGGTGCGGCGGCAATCAGTCGCCCGCTGTGCCGCAAGAGAAGTGTCTCCTGTTTTTCAAACCAAGCAACTTCAACGAGGCTCAACCATGAAATTCAAGTCTTTCGCGACCGTGCTGGCCGTCGCGGCCAGCATGAGTGTCGCTTCCCTGGCGAACGCCGCACCGACCAATGTTGAATGGACCGGCTCCGATTCGTTCAACAACGAAGCCATCAACTTCACGCCATTCTTCGCCGATTCGTTCACCGGTGTTGTGGGTGCTGGGATTGCCTCCGCCGACACGCGGACGTTCTTCGACCTCTTTGTGGATCTGTTCTATGACGGCGTCTGGAATCAGGTCTTCCACGGCGGCGTGAACAGCAACTCAGGAATTGTGAGTCCGCCCGCAGTTCCGATCGGAACATCACCGGTTAACTTGGGGACGCTGATCACACCGTCTCTTCCCATCGCCATCGGCACGGCGGGAGTCGGCAAGGAAATCTCTGGGATCCGGCTCCGGTCAGTGTATAACCCAGGTTCGATCGAAGAGCCCGGTACGGGTTTCATCGTTTATTCCCAGTTCGCTGCGTTGGGTGATCGAACCGCAGAAATGTTCACTTTTAACTCCGTCCAGCAGAACGGCAGCGATGTACCGGAACCGACCAGCATGGCCCTTTTCGGCCTGACGGCTCTGGGAATGGGCATCGGCGCCCGCCGGCGGAAGCGCCAGGCCTCGCAGGAAGCGGCTCTGGAGAGCTAAGCCACGCCTGAATCGTCTCTGACGATCACAGAATCTCGACGACCGGCCGATTCCTCGAATCGGCCGGTCGTGTTTTATTGAAGCAGCTCCCAAGCCGACGGCTTTGCCGTCGGACAATGCCGATTCAACCTTTCTCACAATTCCACACGCCGCGGAGGCGTTGCCGTCATCGTTCGACGGCGGATCTGTCCACCTGGGAATTGGCGCACCGCGGTTCCACTGTCCCAAGGCGCTCC
Source organism: Planctomycetaceae bacterium (assembly GCA_019636315.1). GTDB lineage: Bacteria > Planctomycetota > Planctomycetia > Planctomycetales > Planctomycetaceae > JAHBXU01. Next base: position 1,391 of record JAHBXU010000904.1, read on the forward strand.
GATTGGGACCGGAGGAGTGTGCAAACCGCGGAGATCGAACGTCGGTGCCGAATTCCGCTCCCAAACTCTCCGAAACGTGCTCTTGGCCCGGTCCTTCCCATTCCAGTCCGAGCGGCTAACATGGCGGCAGCGTGAACTTGTCCGCAGACTGAATGCAGGGATTGTCGTTCAATGTACGACCGCCGGTTATTGCTTGAGCTGTTTCACCAACGGGCGCTCAAGTTCGGAGACTTCACGCTCGCCTCGGGAAAAAAAGCCACCTATTACCTCGACGGCAAGCAGATCACATTGGACTCCAATGGATTGCGGCTCGTCGCCGAGGGCCTGCTGCATCTTCTCAAGGACGTGGAATTCGACGCCGTGGGGGGCATGTCCATCGGTGCTGATCCGATTATCGGGGCAGTCCTGGCCGTCGCGGCAGAACAGCAAAGGCCCCTTCAGGGAATGTTGGTCCGCAAGGAAGCCAAGGGGCACGGCACAAATCGCTTTGTCGAAGGACCAGTCGCGCCGGGCGCGAAGGCGCGAGTCGTCGTGATCGACGATGTCGTAACGACCGGCGGAAGTGCGCTGCTCGCCGCGGATCGAATCGAGGAGTTCGGCTGCCAGGTGGTCCAGGTCGTGGGCATTGTCGACCGCAGGGAAGGGGGCGCGGCAAACTTTGCGAACCGGGGATTCCCATTTCGGTCTTTGCTGACCATTGAGGACTTCGGCATCACGCCACCATCGGCCGACATTCCACCGGGTGATTAGAACGAGAAGCATCGCGACCACCAAAGGACAACACCATTCGGCCAACTGAGCCAGGTGATGTTCAATTCGACAGATAAGCCTTGAGAGACGCGAGGAGGCACGCCATGGCAACGAAGATCACCTGGTTGGGACACGGCACATTTGAGATTCAGACGGCCGGCATGAAGTTGCTGATCGACCCCTTCCTTACGG
>JAHBXU010000905.1 GCA_019636315.1 Planctomycetaceae bacterium
GGATGCGACACATCCGGCGGGAATCCAGAAGATGTACGAGTTTGTGCGAACCAGCTACGACCGCTCCCGCGTCCCGCTGGCCAGCATCGAATTGTTCCGCAGGGCGCTGGACATTCTGCCGGAAGACGTCGTACAGGTACGACTGGCCTATCACAAGGGCACTCCGGTCGCAGGCGGGATCACCCTCGTGTTCAAGAACACGGTCTACGCCTGGTACGGAGGTACGACGCGCCCCCCCGGAGTTGCGGCATTCGATTGTCTTACCTGGGACGAGATCGCGTGGGCGTGCCGGAACCAACAGTCAAATTACGACTTTGGCGGGGCCGGCTGGCCCGAAGAGGAGTACGGACCGCGCCATTTTAAGGCCAAGTTCGGAGGACAGCTCGTAAATTACGGTCGGTATCGCAAGGTCTACTCCGGATGGAAGCTGGCCGTGGCCAAGTCCAGTTTTCACGTGCTGCGCAGCATGATTTCGGCCACTGTTTCGAAGTAGTCTCGATCAACCGGTGCGCCGCGGCAAGGCAGGTGGCTTCGTGGAGAGAGTGATGGAGACCATTTTTCCATTCCCGGCCGGTCCCGCCGCAGACGTGTGCCGCGAGTTTCTCGAAAGAGACATGCGAGGAGCGCGGCTGTCGACGTCGTTCCGCGCATATTACCTCCTGCGAGGACTGATGCCTCTGAGAGTCCGGCAGTTTCTTCAGGGGAAGAGAAACCGCGGATTGGCCGCGACGCCCGACTGGTATCTGCCGCAGGAGTTCTGCGACCGTCTGGCAGTTGCGCTCCAGCAATCCCCCGCAGAGGCGCCGCCTGCCTGGCCGGATCGTCGAGAGTTTGCGTTCGTCCTGACTCATGATGTCGAGACGGTCGAGGGACTCAACCAGGCGATGGCCTTGGCCGACATTGAGGAGGAACTCGGCTTCCGTTCCTCATGGAACCTTGTGCCGCACAAGTATCCGATCGACATGGGACTGATCAGCGAACTTCGCCGGCGCGGGTTCGAGATCGGAGTTCATGGATACAACCATGACGGCAAATTGTTCTGGTCCGAGTCGACGTTCCGGCGGAGGGCGCGGGCGATTAACGCGGCACTGGACCGCTTTGAGGCAGTCGGGTTTCGCGCTCCGATGGCGCATCGGAATCTGCATTGGATGCAGCGGCTGAATATCGAATACGACTCGTCATGTTTTGACGTCGATCCTTATCAGGCCATGCCTGGCGGGATTGGCAGCCTGTGGCCCGTCGTCACTGGCCGATTTGTCGAACTTCCCTATACGCTCCCGCAGGATCACAGCTTGTTCATTGGTCTGGGGGAAACCAGCGACCGCATCTGGGAACACAAACTGGCCTGGATTCGCCGCCACTCAGGGATGGCGCTCATGCTCACGCATCCTGATTACCTCGAAACGCCCGCGCGACGCGCCGTCTACCGCAACTTCCTCAGTCAGGTCCGCGATGTCGGCGGGTACTGGCACGCGCTGCCTCGCGACCTGGCTCGGTGGTGGAGATCGGCAATGGAGCGGGACCATGCCGCCAATGCGTCCGCACGAACCATGCAGACTGTCGCGATGTGAGTCCCCTCGTGGGCGTTTGTCCCTGACGCGTTGTCAGCGACTCTTCGAGGCATTGAGCGCGACGGCCGCTCGAACGAGCGCCTGAAACGCCTTCCTGTTGATGCTGTCTCCTTCAAACAGATCGATGGCTCGTCGCGTGTTGCCTTCGAGACTGGCATTGAAGACGCCGGCAGGATCTTCAATCGCGGCGCCTTGAGCGAATGTGACCTTCACCTTGTCCTTGTAGGTCTCGCCGGTGCAGATGATCCCGCCGTGCGACCACACCGGCACTCCCGCGGGATTGCTCGGCTTTCGCCATTTAATTTCTTCAACGACCTGAGGGGCCGCTTCACGGATCAACTCACGGACTCGCACGAGCATCGCGCCCCGCCAGTCCCCCGGTTCGCTGGTTCCCGGATCAATCAATCGTGAGGGAGCTGCGGCTTCCGGGGCCTTCTTCGCGACCGTGTTCTGCCTACGTTTGTTCGCCGGCGATTTCTTCATGTCGGTGATCGCATTCGACCAGTCACGATCTTGCCCTCGGTGGGGCCGGGCGAACGCCGCGTTGAGTGAAGCATCGGTGCGGCCGCCGTTTCGGCACCCAGGAATGGGGCACGCGTCCATCTTACGCGCAGCAACAGCTCAAGAAAATGTGAGACGCGGTTCAACTTCTCGTCACACGTTTCGACGACATGGTCTCACCGGTCCTCTCTCCGCTCCTGTCTGCAGCTTCAGAGGACTCGCCCAGGTATCGAAATCCATGGGACTCATGCTGC
>JAHBXU010000906.1 GCA_019636315.1 Planctomycetaceae bacterium
CTGCGAGAAACACCCGATCGGAATTCACCTGAAAGCGGCGCCGTGCATCGCGGAGGGTTTCCAGCACGATCCGGTGCGGTTCGGTTCCATACTGATACCGTTCGGCAGTCGCCTCCGCGTATTCGGGCGCCACGACGATATACCCGTGCCGCATGGCGCTGCCGGGATTGTCGACCGTGCCGGCCCACCACCGCAGCGCATCCTCGCACGTGGCCCCCTGACTGCGCAGGACAATCAGCAAAGGATACGCGCGTCCCGGTGAATATTCCGGGGGGACAAGGACCGAATAGCGAACAGGATCTGACTCGCTCGACCCGGGAATCTGAATCGTAGAGGGAATCCCGGGTTCGATCGCTCCCGTCTCCAGCGCCGGCGGCAGATGCGGGATCATCGTCGCCAGCGTGGAAACCGACGCGGAGTCAGTCGCCAGAAGTTCACGCAAGGCAGCTTTGCGGTCGAGTTCCTGGTTTGACCGCAAATACTCCAATGTCAGAAATCGCGCCCGCCACAGCCGCAGTGCCAGCGCGAGATCCGTGTCCGCGCGCGCATCGCCGAGCAACCATCCCGTATAAGCGAGCGCCAGCTTCTCGTCCGCAGAAAGCGTGTCGTCCGATTCCGATCGGAGAAACGGCTCCAACCGATTGACCGTGGCAAAGCCGAGTTCATCACAGAGGATCGACCGCAGCGGGGCGATCTGCTCCGCCTGCTCGTCTGGCAGGAGCGCCTGAAGTTCGCCCAGCAGAATCCTGGCGTTGTCCATCTGCTGCACTTGCGTGCGATACGACTCCAGGATCTGGTTGGCTTCGCGCCAGACGTCGGCGCTCACACGATCGGCGGGAAACTTCTGCGCGTAGGCATATGCGAATGCATCCTGGCCGGCGCGCCGCCGCTGCTTGATCTCTCCCAGGGCCTTGACGGAGATCAAGTGATTCAACTGCTGCTCGACCTGATCCGCTCGCGCCGCCAGATCGGTAAAGTCCTTGCGCGCGGCAGCCAGTTCCTGTTGCGCCAGTGTGTACCGATCCGCATCGCTGAGAAACTGGACGATTCTCAGACGATCCTGGGGATTGGACGCGTCCGTTGCTTTTCTCAGCAGGGCGAGCAACGTCTCATCGGACAGTGCGGTGGTGGTCAGGGCGTGTGTCCAGCGATGCGAGACGCCGTTGACCGTCACAATGTCCGGCCGCAACCGGGTGATCTCCTGAATGATGGGAATCGGTTCGCGTGCGCCGGCCAACGTCACCGTGCGCCGGCCATCCAGATCGAATGGTGTTTTCTCCAGGTAGGACCCAATGATCGTCGGTCCAATGACTCGATTTCGCCGCTCCCGACGAATTTCAAACTCGTCAATATTGAGCAGATTCTCTGTTTCGACGTCTCCTTTGCGCACCTGCCGCTGCGGAACAAACGTTCGTCTCAGACCATCGTCGACCATCCACAAGTGGTAGATGGTCACGGGACCCTGCCCCTGCCGTGCCGCCTTGACCGACAGCCCTTCGACTTCGATCGGACGTCCATTGACCACGAAACCGCTCTGCGTCCGCACCTGTCCCGCAGGAACCAAAGTCCCCGTGAACGACAAAGCAACGATGACGAAAACCGGCAGGACGGACGCACTGACCCGCCCGCCTCGAATTCCTGGCATGAAGTGACTCCTGCGGCTGGGTGAGCGGCGCAAGATCCCGCCATGTCTCGGCGGGGCACACGTCAACATCATCGTGACAATCACGCTGCGGCACCAGTGAGATTTGTCATCCCCCGGAATCGGCCTGCTGGAATCGGCGGCGTTCGTGAGACGATCGGGTCAGGTGGCGAGTGCGGAATGAAGCGATTCTGACGACGGCGAAAGGGGTGTTGTCTGGGAAGTCGCGGCATGCTTTGGGTCGGGGACGAGGACCGTCAACTCAGCTCCCTGGAGTCCAGATCGCCTGCGTGCCGGGAATCCCTCGCGTGGAACGGATGCGGCGGGCCTTCAGCCGCACATAGGGGGCGACATAGCGACCGCGGTGACGAAAGTGTCCGGGACGGGCGCGCGGATCTGCGCGGCATGGTTCGACCAGATCTTCCAGGACGAAACCGGCGCGGCACAAAGCGCCAACGAGCTGCTCCCATCGATGGAGATATTCGCTGGCGCCCTCTTCGCGATACGACAGATCCGTAACGGCCGGCAACGGATCCGCATGATAATACTCCACACCGATGACATAGCGGTCCTGCGGGTCGCGTTCGGCAATCTGCAGACTGGTCGGCTGCTTGTGCTGGCTGATGTAGAGGCCGTCCGTCCGCAAGACACGAGCGATTTCGCGATAGACGTTCACGACGCGCG
>JAHBXU010000907.1 GCA_019636315.1 Planctomycetaceae bacterium
TGCGCGACGCCGGGCGTCTGGCGGTTCCGGATCCAGCTCCACATAGCCGGCGGCCCAGAGCGTGACGAGCATTTGCGTGAGCCGCTGTTGGGCCTGGTGCATCTGCTTGTCATCGAGCATTCGCTTTCCGACAAACGTCCGCAGCCGCTCGACGTCGGGAGAGATCTCCAGCAGATAAGCGAGCAAACGCCACGGGAGTGCCCCGCGGCTGGACAGCTTGCCCGGCGGCGCCGCGATCAGTTTCTGGAACTGCTGTTCATTCCAATACTGCTGCGTTGCCCGTCGCGTGGGCATCTTGCGTTTGAGATTCTTCTTCGCCCGAATGAGATTCGGATCCTTTGTGTCCTCGGGGATCTGATCGTACTGCGCCTTCCAACGGGCGATCTTCACGTCGTCCTCATGGGCCAGCACATACACATAGCCCCGGTCGTCAAACTGCGGGCGGCCCGCGCGGCCGAACATCTGGTGCGCCGAACTTGCATCAATCAGCTTCTGGTCGCCCGGCGGACCTTTCATCAGCGTGGTGAGGACGACGGATCGAGCGGGAAGATTGATACCAGCCGCCAGCGTCTCGGTGCAAACGCAGACCGACAGCAGCTTCTGTTGAAAGAGTTCTTCGACGCGGCGGCGATACTTGGGAAGCATGCCCGCATGATGCACGCCGACGCCGCGAAGGAGTATCGGCTTGAGCTTCGGTCCGGCGCCGGACTTCCAGTCCTGATCTTCAATGGCGTCCAGCAGCCTCTGGCGTTGTCCATCCTGGAGCATGGCTTTGCCTTTGAGCTGTTCGGCAACATTCCAGCACTCGGAGCGGTTGAAACAGAAGAGCAGCGTGGGAGTTCTTCGAGAGTCGTCGCTCCCTTCGACCATCGCCTCCAGATGTTCGTTGAGGAGTTTGTCGCCCACCCACTCGAAGGTGAGCGGGATCTTGCGGTCCGTGCTCTGCACCAGCCTTAAGGTTCGACCATGACTGCGTCGCAGCCAGAGGATGAAGTCGACCGCATTGCCGACGGTTGCGGAGAGCAGCAGCAAGCGCACATGTGCCGGGAGCATGGCCAGCGACAGTTCCCAGACGGCGCCGCGCTCCGGGTCGTTGAAGCTGTGGAACTCGTCCATCACGACCGCGGCGACGTCATCAAATGCAAACTGCTCGGGATGCAGCAGCCGATTGAGCAGAATCTCCGCCACAACCACCAGGATACGCGCCTGCGGATTGACGCGGCGATTGCCGGTGACCAGGCCGACGTCGTCAGCCGCAAAGCCCCAGCGGACGGCCGCCTCCTGCATCTCCCGAAACTTCTGCTCGGTGAGGGCGATGAGCGGCGTCGTGTAGTAGGCCGTCTTGCCTGTGTGCAGGGCCTCGAACAGCGCGGCTTCAGCAATGACCGTCTTGCCGGTCCCCGTCGGTGCGCAGACGAGCACGCCCTCATCCGCCGTGAACCACGTCAGCAGCGCCTCTTCCTGGACGGGATAGGGAGCGAACGGCAACTGATCGAGATACGCCGTGGCCAGGTCGTCTCGCGACAGTGGACTGGAAGCGAAGGCGGACATGGTACATCCCTGAAACGCAGAGTTGTGGGCGTCGAGGCGGTCGCCGATGATAGGGAAATGTGCCCCGCGTTCCCAAGCTTCCGCCGCTGGGAAACCAGGAGTCATGTCTCCATTGCCAGGAGCGACGATGTCCAAGTCGAATGAAGAGCATCGATCCAGGTTGCCGTTCCTGGGGATCGTTGCGATGCCATTGATTTACATTTTGAGCATCGGCCCTGTGGCATGGGGACTGACCTACTTCAAAGTGCCGTTCGACTCCTGGCCCTATATGGCCGCGATGTTGTTCTACATGCCGCTGGTCTGGTTGATGCAGGCGTTCCCGTTCCTGGGGGATGCTCTGGCGTGGTACATCAATCTCGTCAATTTCCCCTGAAGGATCTGGTCGTCGCAAAATCCGACTTTCCCGGCTGCCTTTCGCCGGGGGGCATCGTCAATGTGTTCAATCGAGGGCGCTATGCTTGCATCGCGTAGCAGGGCAAACATGCCGAGCGCGGCAGAGACGTTACCGCATGCTCACGCTGCTTCGCGACGTGAGCATGGCACCCCGCACAAGTCCAACGAACGGGCAGACGCACAAGGAGCAGGAACATTGCACGACATCGAAAAAGCCATTCGCGACGCCATGCCCGTCACACAGCAGTGGGCGTACTTCGACCACGCGGCTGTGTCGCCGTTGCCGGAGCCGACCCGCGCGGCACTGCGGGAATGGGCGGATCATTTTGCCGAATGCGGCGTCGTCGACTGGAACCGCTGGCGGCAGCGAATCGAATTCGTC
>JAHBXU010000908.1 GCA_019636315.1 Planctomycetaceae bacterium
ATTGGGGGCGGCGCGGGCGCCCGTGAGCATTTCGGGCCAGCAGTCGCGGGCCGCCCAGAGCAATTGCTGCGAATACCGATCGCGGGAACCCGCTTTTCGTTCCAGCACGGCAACAATCGGTTCGATTTCGACTTTGCTCGCTACGACGAAATCGTTCCAACGTATATCGGATGCATCGCCGTCGCGAAGCGACTTCAAGTCGTTCCAACTCCGGACGAGCGTCTCGTAGGAGTCAGGTTCGCTCGACCACCAATCGAAGGAAACATTCCGACCAATCAACACTGCGAGCGTCACCACCACAATCACCAGACACACCCACGAGACGACGGTTCGCAGGAGTTGAAAACTTCCTGCGATCCAACGCATAGCATCGCTGGTCCAATCAGCAGCGGCGGCGGCGATGCTTGCAGCAAGAGAGGGACCACCTGCGGCTTCTGTGCTCCGGACGGTTGCTGCTCGCTTTTTCGCGCTTTCCTGCTCGGCTCTGGTTGTCGTCGCGACGCCGCGAAAAAGGCCAATAACCTGGTCGGCGGGAACCCAGTCGCCAATGGTTCCCAGGCGAACGTGGTCCTCCGGCAGAAGTTTGCCTTGACGGGCCATCTGCCGCAGCCGTCCGGTGGACAGCGGTCCGATCACCTTGTCCTCGATCCGGCAATACCAATACGATCCGGCTGAGACGTTCGACACCGAATACTGGGGAGAGTCGGGCATGATCAAGATCTCGAGCCGATCCGCACTCGCGGCGCATGTCTTCAGAATCCGCCCTGCGGCAGGCCGTCGGCTCGCGTCCCCAGACTACGATAGACTTGAACGTTCATGTTCTCGTTGAGGAATCGCACGGATCCGTCGGCAAGCAAGAACATCGCTCCCCCCGGATGCCAACTCCCATAAACCCGCTGCTGTCCACCGTGGTTGGCGCCTTGGAAGACGCCCTGGTTCTGGATGACGTCCTCTTCGGTATACTCGCCATTTTGGGGGAAATTGATGGGATCGACGGTTGCGGAAATGTTGAACAGGGACGCCAGAAAGTCATGCGAACGGACGGCAGCCGCCCAGGTCCACCACGCGCCGGTCGACTCAAAACTGCGGGGCGTCCCGACATACTTCGTCTCTCCGACGAGGATGGTCTGTGTCGTGCCATCGGTAATGTCGCCAACGGAGAGGCCCGAGTTGTGAAAGAACATGCCGTTGTCGTAGAACAGCCGCGGCACCGGTCCCGTCGTCTGCTCGGCGGCGTCCTCCGGAGTTCCTCCCCCTTGGCAAGCCGCGTAGTTGCTGTGTGTCGCTCCGTTGAAGCTGTTCAGGTCGGTGGGGCACTGGTACTTCGGCATCGGGCGATACTGCTCGGTCAGGTTTGGCTCGGGCGTTTGCGATCTCAGGTCATAGCGGGTGGAAAACGTCGACTCCATGTTGAAGCGGTCGTAGCGTGGCTGCTCATCCACATACGGCAGAATCAAAACCGTCCAGGGAGCCCTCCCGTCAGTGAGTTCGTCGCCTTCTGGCACGGTGCCGGGGCGCTTGGTAGTGAGATGTACGCCGCCTGGCGGAAACAATTGAAAACTGGAATGGTAATTGTGCAGCGCGAGGCCGATCTGTTTCAGCCGGTTCTGACAGTCGACGCGGCGGGCCGATTCCCTTGATCGCTGCACCGCCGGCAGGAGGAGCGCGACCAGGATGCCGATCACTCCGATCGCCACGAGCAATTCGATGAGCGTGAAGCCGCAGCGCGAGGAAGATTGCTCCGGCACTTGGTTCTTCGGATCGGCGAGTACCGTGAAACGCCTCGGTTCTTTGTCGCCGTTGGCTCTCATGGTTACCCCCGTACCGGATTGCCCCACCGCCTCATTGCCTGACAATCGGCCGTCGATTCGTCGCGGTTCCTGAATCGTGCTGCAGGGCCGACTTAGCCTGGGCGTGCGTCATCGACGTCCTGCGGTCGCCCGACCTTCTCTGCTCCACCGACGATGCGACCATACAGCTTCACAGCCGCCGCAGCCAAAAACAATCCTATCGCCACCGACAGAATCTTCGCCCGAAGGGACAGCCTTTGCCACGAGAAGCGGTGGGTCGCAGCACTTCGGATCTTGAACAGGTCATCGCGCGTCAGATGCACATGGTCGCCCTTCTTTCCAATCATATAGTGCTTCTGGAGGATCTGATCGTTCACGACTGTACCGACAGGCAATGATGTATCGAATATGCCATCTTCGATGTCGTCGTTGAATGTCAAGCCGGTGACTTCTACGGCAACGAACTGAAAAACTTCGTTCCGGCCGGGATAGTCCTGGACGTCCGCCGATCCCTTCATGAGGAGGCTGGTCC
>JAHBXU010000909.1 GCA_019636315.1 Planctomycetaceae bacterium
AGTCCTTCCGCAACAGCGGAAGATCCACCGCCGCCCGCACCGCTTTCAGGTAATCGAGATGCCCTTGAAAATACTTGGCATCGGTCAAAACGCTCAGGCATTGGGCCCCATTCGCCGCGTAGATGCGGGCAATCGCGACCGGGTCGAAGTCCGCACGAATCAATCCCGCCGAGGGCGACGCCTTTTTGACCTCGGCGATGAGGTGCATCCGCAATCCCGCCTGCAACGCCCCGGCAAAATCACGCAACGGGGGGGTATCATTCAACTGCGACAGCAATTCCCCCTGTGGCCGCAACGACTTGGCCTCGGCCACTTCCAATCGCTTATGAGCGACGATTTCATCCAGCACATTCACGACAGCGACTTCCTGCAAACATCGGCGAAAACGAATGCGGTCAACAACCACGTGCAGCGGAGGATCGACCGGTCAGAATTGTATCAAGTCCCGCTGTGACTGGCGCGTGGGACGGCCCGTTTGTGCGTCAAACGGATGGTCAGGGGCCGATTCAGGCATGGTGGGGAAATGACGAATCACGCAATGCCGTTGGGTGGCATGCTGTCACGGAGCACAGCGACGAGTCAGCATGGGGGAGCCTTGATCAGCACTGGCAGAGCCAGTGGCACACGGATGTGGAGAATGACGAATCTCGAAATCCGAATGACGAAAGAATCCCGAATCACGAACGGCGCGACGGCATAGTACCTGTTTAGCGTTTTGGGGATTGGTCTTGGCGGAATGGGTGTTATCGGTCATTCTGTGTGTGATTCAGGAGTCATGCACGATGGCGGCACGGAAGCCCACCTACGATCAACTCGCCGAGCTGGTTCAGCAGCAGGCGGCGGAGATTGAGCGGCTTCAGGGTCAGGTTCGCACGCTGCAGAGCCGGCTCGAAGACCTCGCACAGCAGCTTCGCGAAGCTCACCGCCAGACGGCTCCCTTTCGCCGCCGCGACTCTCTCAAAACGCCCGACGCCCAGAAAAAAAAGCCCGGTCGTCCGGTCGGCCATCCAGGAGCCTGTCGTCCGCGACCGGAGGTCATCGACCAGGAAGTCGAAGTCCCGCTGCCGGAGTGTCCGCACTGTCAAGGAGCCGTCACCGGCGTTCAGAAACGCGAACAGTTCGTCGAAGAGATCCCCCCGATTCGACCGGTCTGCGTGAAGGTCACCACCTGGACCGGCACCTGTGCGCGTTGCGGCGTGATCGAGAGTCGCCACCCGCTGCAGACCTCGACGGCCAGCGGAGCCGCAGGGACGCACCTGGGACCACGAGCCCAGGCGTTGGCGGTGTTGTTGTCGCATCACTGCGGGCTGACGATGGGCCGCGTCTGTCGCACGTTGCAAGACCTGTGCGGGTTGAAACTCACTCGCGGCGGACTGGCTCAACTGCTGCAGCGGGCGGCGAAGCGTGTCCAGCCGTTGTGGTCGAACATCGTGCGTCAGATCCGCCACAGCCCGGCCGTGTTCGCCGACGAAACCAGTTGGTACGTGGGCGAGCCGAAGTGGTGGCTGTGGATCTTCACGACCCCGACCGCGACGTTGTATCGCGTCGAACGTGGACGTGGCTCGGACGTGGTTCACGAGACGTTGGGCTCGGACTTTTCGGGGATGCTGGTCAGCGACTGCCTGTCGAGCTACGACCCGTCGGCCTACCGCAAACACAAGTGCATCGCCCATCACTTGCGAGCCCTGAAGACACAGGCCGCAGCCCTGGAAAAACGGGGGTTGAGCTCGCTGGAGCTGACGTTGTGGAAGGTGCCTCTGCAGGACGTGATCGACACCTGGAAGCGGCGGGAGGAACTGCGGCCGGTCGCTTACGCGAGCAAGGTGTTGCAGTTGTACCGCGGGGTGGAGAGCTTGTTGAGTCGTTCGCCACCGGAACCGGAAGAGCAGGCGTTTCGGGACCGGATGCTCAGACAACGCGACCACCTCTTGGGGTGTCTGGGCGAACCGGCTGCGGAGCCGACGAACAACCGGGCAGAGCGGGATCTGCGACCGGCGGTGATCGACCGGAAAGTGTCGTGCGGGAATCGTACGGTGTTGGGCAAACGGGCGTGGGAGGTGCTGCGCTCGGTGACGACGACGCTGCACAAACAGGGGGCCGATCTGGTGGACTCGCTGCTGGACCAGATGCGCCTGCAGGCGGAATGACTCCGCCCCGCCCCCGCCACGAAACACCCATCCCCCACCACGCGAAACGCTAAACGGGTACGCTGGACCAGCCAGCAGTGGCACCCACCTCCAGAAATTTCCCGGTCTTTATCCGTGAAAATCTGTGTTCATCTGTGGCTCATTTTCTGAACCGACGGAGAATCCGTCGGCTTG
>JAHBXU010000091.1 GCA_019636315.1 Planctomycetaceae bacterium
CGCTGACAGAACTCGGATCACCTTGGGCGTTCACACTGGCGCAAGATGGCGTCAAGAGCGATCAGAACATCATCGTCAACGCCTCGGTCGCCGCCCTGCAGGAAGCGGGAACGCCCGAAGCGATCTCGTTGCTGTCCGATCTGCTAGTCGACGCCAGTCAAGTCGGCACAATCGGCGTTCTGGCCCGTGCGTTGGAGAGCATCGGGACTCGAGACGCACTCAATGGGTTGCGGCGTGCGTGCTATACCGGTGATGTGCGCAAGGCCGATCTGATTCGCAAACGACTTGCGGAAATCCTGGTGCGATCACCGGCATTCTCGCAACTGCAGTCAGCGAATGACTTTGCCGAGAATGAGCAGTGGTTGGAAGCCATTGACGCCTACGGCGTGGCCATGGAGATCGACCCGGAGATGTCCGAGGCGTCTTCCGGCCGCGGACATTGCCGACTCCATCTCGATCAGCTCCGGCCCGCAGCGGACGACTTCAAGTTGTGCCTGAGTATGAATCCCTACGACAGTCTGGCAATCACAGGATTGGCCATCGTCGTCGTGCGTCAGGGGAATTCGACGGAAGGCATCAGGATGGTCGAAGACGGTGCGGAGAAATTCCCGAACGAATGGGTCTTCGCTTACAACGCGGCTTGTGTTTATGGCCGCGCGCTGGAAGGTCTGCAGACCGAGCCGCCTTCACTCGAAAGAGACGCTCGGACCGACGATCTGGAGAAGGGAGCAATCACCTGGCTGCAGCGTTCAATCGAACGGGGGTTTGACCAATTCGACTATATGAAACGCGACCCGGATCTGGCGACGCTGACCAACCTTGAGGCGTTCCAGAAACTGCCCGACCTGGCGAACCAGCCCAAGGCTCCGTAACCGTTCTGTGACGAGGAAACGTTCGTTGCAGCTGCTACGGCGGTCGCCAAGTCGCATGGTCGAGACTGGCGGGGGACGGTGCCGGTTGGTTCGGTTCCCGTATGCCCGATGCGGACATGCAAACAGCCCGCAGCCGGCTGGAATGCCGGCTACGGGCTTTCAAGTCAATGGATTTCAATCAGTAGTTGCCGTAATACGGGGCGCCGCCCATGTTGGGACGGTATCCCGCATTGTGCTGCTGGGCGCCCTGAGGTTGAGTCGGCCAGGCAGGAGTCGTGTAGGGGACGCCGGTCGGGTGGCCATACGTGTTCGAGACCGGAAATGTCGTCGACGGATTTCCCGAGACGGGATAGGTGTTCGTCGGGAAGACAAGCGGCCGCTGGACCTGATATCCGTTCAGCTGAGATCCATTCGGCTGATACCCATTCGGCTGATACCCGCCTGGCAGAGGCGTACGGACGGCGGGGTTGCACTGACTGCTGTTGCATGGGACGCAACCATTCGGCCCGCACTGCAACGAGTTGTTCGCGCCGTACGTATTCGTATTGGGGCTCGCCACGCGTGGTGCCGAAGTGCGGGGCGTCAGGCCCATCCAGTCGAACAGTCCAGCCTGGGCGTTCGATGCCGAGCAGGCGGTCACAAGTGTCAGGCCGAGCAACGTGGAGGTGAACTTGGTCATGGTGATCTCTCCTCATGAAGTGGGACGTGCATTTTTTGGCGAAGTCAGATTGACTTCTGATGACCAAGGATATTGCAGGCTCTGTGCCACAATGATGTCACACTCCACGGGATTTCTCATCACAATGATACAGTCCTCTTGGTGCACACGTTGTCGTTGATCATAAAGCATTATTTTTTATTGTGATATGGCGAATGTTGAATTGGAGTGTTCTCACAAAACGATTTCATTCAGGTGGCCCACGATGTGGAATTGAGACGAGCGGTATCCAGTAAAAGTCCCCTAATGGGCAAGGTCCATTGCACTTTTGGAAATGCACTGTTGCACAATTTGCAGCAAGTGGCATCAATTCGACTTGCGTGCGGAGGGCGTGTGGTGTCAAGCCGACTTCAGGGCCGGCGCACCAGACGCGCGATCTCTACAGTCCAAGAGATGATCTGACCTCGGCGGTCATTTACATCGCCGGCACGGGGCGCGCATCGACGAGGCCGGGAAGCACGGCCACGGAATCGCGCGGCATCGTAGCACGACTGGGCGAAGCACCGCCGTGGACGCGATGCAGCAGACCTTCAGCGTGCCATCGATCCAGCTCGGTGTCGTGCGACGACTCTTTGAACGCAGCCAGTTGTGTGAGGACCGCCCGCCGAGTGATCTGCCCGATTAGCCGCCGGCCCTCAACGACGGCCAGTCGGCGATGGATGTGCTCCCGCAGGTATCTCCCGGCAACGGCCAGTGACGACTCCGGACCGATGACCAGAAAACGCCGCGACATCACGGATTCTACGGTCTGGGAAGCCAGGATCGGCACGAATCGCAACTTGAGCAATTCGTAGTCGGGGACGACTCCACAGAGTGCCCCTCGCTCATCGATCACAAACAACTCATCGACGCCACTGGTGAGCAGCAAGCGCTCGGCGTCGGCGATACTGGTCTGACGCGGAGCCGCAATCACGTCGGTCGACATCGCGTCTCGAACGGTTGCCTGCATGGGAACTGGATCCGCCCTGTCCGGGAAGTCTCAGACGCAATGCCGTCAAGCGCGTCCTCCAGTTCCATCGTCACAACCGATGAAGTTTTGGCGTCACAACTCGCCGTTCCTGTGGAGTCTTCGCAGGGATCGTGCCAGGAAGTCCGATTGGGCAAACTGGGCGACTGAGTTCCAGAAGACGTTCTATTCGTCCTGCTTCGATCCTGAAATCGCTGGCCTGCAGGCGGTCCGTCGGTTGCACGGGGCGTCTGGCATCAATCGGGTTCGAGCCAAAGTCTGTTTCTCGCCGTGCGAAACATGCCGCACGGAAAACGAGCAAGGGCCCGACCGTTTCCGGACGGGCCCTTGCTTCACCCAGGGGAGCAGCGGGTTGAATCAGGTCATTGTGTAGGCTTCCATCCCGTGTTCGGTGATGTCGAGGCCGCGCTGTTCTTCTTCAGGCGACACACGGAGGAGGCCGGCTGCCTTCAGGGCATAGAACACGATCAGCATCGTCACGAACGCCCAGGCACAAATGATGACGGAGGACTTCAGCTGCACCATGAAGAACTCACCACGAGTGGCCAGTCCGTCCGGGATGTCACCGAAGATACCGGTCGCCAATCCGCCCCAAATTCCACAGAAGCCATGGACAGGGACAGCACCGACCGGATCGTCAATCTTGAGCTTGTCAAGCAACAGGATTCCGAAGAATACAATGACACCTGCAATGGCACCGATGATCAGTGCGGAGATCTCCGAGACGCGGTCACAGTTGGCGGTAATACCAACGAGGCCGGCCAAGGCTCCGTTCAGAGCCATTGTGATATCTGGCTTTCCGAATTTGCCCCAAGACAGGATCATCGCGACGATGGCACCAGCGGCTGCGGAGAGCGTCGTGGTGAGGGCGATGTATGTCGTCGCCTCGGCGTTCACGATCCCGTTATAGGTGAGCTGGCTGCCCGGATTGAAACCGTACCAACCGACCCACAGGATGAACACGCCCAGAGCAGCGAATGTAATGTTATGGCCGGGGATTGGCACGGACTTGCCGTCTGCTGTGTAGCGTCCGATCCGCGGGCCGAGGGCGATTGCTCCCGCCAGACCGGCGAATCCACCGACCGCATGCACGACGATCGATCCGGCGAAGTCCTGGAAGCCCCACTGATCAAGCATTCCGCCACCCCACTTCCAGTAGCCGCTGATGGGGTAGATGAACGCCGTGATAATCATGCTGTAAACCAGATAGCCAATGAACTTCATGCGACCCGCGACGGCGCCGGAGACGATCGTTGCTGCGGTTGCTGCAAACGCCACCTGAAACATGAAGTCCGCGGCGTTTGACGCATAGGGAGCACCGTCCGAGTCTGTCGGATCGACCTCGAACGTACCCGTTTCCTCGTTGAACCCTTGTGCATCACGCGTCACCATGGATCCGCCCCAGCCGAACCAGGGGTTCGCCTCGGTGTCTCCTCCATACATCAATCCGTAGCCAACGAAGAAATACAGGACCACACCCAGGCAGAAGTCCATCACATTCTTGAATAGAATGTTAATCGTGTTTTTCTGAGAGTTCAGTCCGACTTCAACCATGGCGAACCCGGCCTGCATGAACAGCACCAGGACAGCACACAGCAGCATGATCAACGTGTTGATCGTGTAGCCAAGATCCCAGCTCACGTCGGTGTAGTTGATGGGTTCCGCCTCGCTTTCCGATTCGGAAACGACCTCGGCGACGGCCTCTTCGGAGGCTTCCTCCTGGGCCGCCACAAAGGCGGGCGCTGCAAAGGCAACGAGCAGCATTGAGAGAAAAAGTGAGATGAGCGCTTTTCGATCAGGCATGAGATTTCCTCGTCAGTCGTAGAACCGTCGGCGGCTTCCGCAGCGCGCACCCTGAGCGCTCGCGGAGTGTGAGAATTCTGAGTCAGCACGAAGGGGCATCAGACCGGCGCAAAAGCCAATCAGGCGGAATGCCGAACATCGTTGCACATCGTAAACGCAACTGCCGTGCCATGCGGGGCGGACGGCAACGGCGGATCACAACAAGCTACTGATTTCGCCCGAGTTTAAGGCATATTCGTTAATGCGCGATTGACGAGTGGGCCGAACGCGTTGCACGGCATTCGGGCAGATGCTGCGCAATCCAGTAGCGTTCGGCAGATCGAACAGGGCCTTCCGGCGTCTGGTGAAGTTTGAACGCGAACTCGGTTCGTCCATCTCACGGGTCCCGGATTGTGTTTGCATCCGCCGAAACGCTGCGTCGCGGGGCGGGAACTGTCTGCTCATTTTGTTACACTTCGCTTGGCCGAAATTTGCGGCGACGTGGAGACCACAGCCGTGCTCCGGTCCAACTGAGGGCCGCAACATTTCAGGAGTGAACCGGATGGCAACTCGACGAATACGCCGCAGCGGGTCCGTGGGGAGAGTTGTCGTGCACGCTCCGGCGTTTCTCGGCGCTCTGATCTTCCTCGCTCCCGCCCTCTTGAACGCTGAGGATCGGCCGATGCGATATCGAGTCGCCCGCGTGAAACCAACCGACTCCGTCGACGCCCGATGGGATGGAGAATTCTGGCAGGCCATCGAGCCACTCGAACTGCGCCACTTCATGGGGGAGCGGCCTGAGCATTTTCCTCGCGTGCAGGCAAAGCTTGCATATGACGACGAATCGGTGCATGTCATCTTTCGTGTGGAAGACCGGTATGTGCGGGCCGTCGCGAAACAGCATCAGGATGCCGTGTATCGCGACAGTTGCGTGGAGTTCTTCTGGACTCCCGGGGACGACATCAGTCAGGGATACTTCAATCTGGAGATGAACTGCGGCGGCACGATGCTGCTGCACGCCCACCCTTTCCCGGGTCAGAAGACGAAGCGACTGGCCGATGCCGACCTCGCGCGAATCGAGGTCGCGCACTCGCTCCCCAAAATCGTGGACCCTGAAATCACCGACCCGACAGTCTGGACGGTGGCCTATCGCTTGCCGATCCGAATGTTTCAGGCGTACTTTCCGGGAGAGATTCGGATGCCGGGTCCCGGCGTGACCTGGCGGGCCAATTTGTATAAGTGTGCGGACGACTCTTCACACCCGCACTGGCTCACATGGTCCCCGGTCGATTTCGAACGTCCCGATTTCCACCGCCCACAATCGTTCGGCACGCTGGAATTTCAGTGACTTCCGACAGCGAGTCAGACAGATTTAATCGTCCATCGTCCCAACTTGAAAAACGCCCGGATGCTGGACTGTCCCACGGCCCTGGGACGATGCGGTCCGCGCCGCCCATTGGAATCTCGCACACAGATCGGGGGATTTGATCGCTGCGGGGCATCCTTGTGGATCGTTGAAGTGCTTGCGCATAATACGCTTGTGCTCACAAAGGATGCGTGTCATGGCCTCCCGCCCGCCTTCCCTCCCTCATGCCGCGGAGACGCTTGTCACACCGGACGTTGCCGTCCAGGTGTCGCGGCTGGTCGATACGGAACTTGCCGAACCGCAGCGGCATGACGCCCTGGCGCGCCTGTTCGCGGTCTATCGGGAGTCGCTGTTGCGAATGGTCGAGTTCCGATTGCATCCGCTGGTGCGTCCGCGGATCGATCCGTGGGATGTGTTGCAGGAGTCATTCCTGGACGCGTCTCAGCGCATCGGGCATTTTCAGGCCTTTCGTGGATCATTTCTCAAGTGGCTGCGATTGATCGTCTTGCAGCGTATTCACTGGCTGCACCGCCATCATTTGTCGGCACGCATGCGCGATGCGGCTCTTGACGTGTCTCTGGAAGGGGACTGGCTTGCCGACGGAGATCACCTGGCGGAATGTCTGGCCGGTTCGCTCACGTCGCCCAGCCACGCGGTCCAACGCAATGAGTTGATCCATGTGGTCAACGAGGTGCTCGCCGGCCTGAAGCCGATTGATCGCGAAGTCCTCGTGCTCCGCCATTTCGAGCATCTGGACAACTCCCAGGTTGCGGAGGTGTTGGACATCTCTCCGATTGCGGCGAGCGTTCGCTACTCACGCGCCCTGACCAGGCTGACGGCAGCCATGTCGCGGCTCGTCCCGGTGGTGCAGTGAACCGCGGCATGGGATTGAGGTGAATGGACGATGACGCCCTCCGGCAACCGAACGTCTCCCCCCCTTGATTCCGCATCAACCGAACGAAGCGATGCCGCGGCGAGTCGTGTCGACGGTGTGGACATCCCCCCGGGGTTGGAAGCGACACTTTTGGATCGGCTGGCGGCCGACATTGTGGCGTCGCTGCGACGCGGTGAGCGCCCTTCAGCAGCGGAACTCACCCCACGGTATCCAGAACTGGCGGGCTCGGTCGAATCGTATATTCGCTCGTTGACGCTGCTTGAAGAGAGCTCGTCCCGCCGTCACGGGCCGACCGTTCTGGCCCAGCCGGCTGATCCCTTCTCGCGACAATTGGGCGACTTTCGGCTGCTTCGTGAGTTGGGCCGGGGAGGCATGGGCATCGTCTACGAGGCGGAACAGGTCTCGCTCAATCGACGCGTGGCAATCAAGGTCCTGCCGCGAAGTCCACTATTCAATCAGCGGACGTTGACGCGATTTGAGCGCGAGGCGACAGCCGCGGCGCGGCTGCATCATTCAAACATCGTGCCTGTGTTCGGCCTCGGTGAACAGGACGGGGTCCGTTACTTTGTGATGCAGTGCATCGATGGTTCGGGGTTGGATGACGTCATTCCCGAGGCTGAGAGCTTATTGCACAAGATGCCTCGTCTCGATTCCCGCGTTGACCCGTGCCAGCTTCCTACAATGCGACGGGATGCACGCACCGCAGCCGCGTGGCTCGTCTCGCCGCCGGAAGACAATGTGGCAATCAGCTTGTTGCACGCCCCCTCGCAGACGACGAACCGCCCTCCTTCCCCTCCGGACGATGGCGCCGCCAGCACCGGGCATTACTGCAAGAACGTCGCGCGGATCGGACTTCAAATTGCGGAAGCACTGGCGTACGCCCACCGTCACGATGTCCTGCATCGAGATCTGAAGCCGGCGAATGTTCTGCTGGACGACACGGGACACGTCTGGCTGGCCGATTTCGGTCTGGCCAAGCTGCTGGAGGACGAGGCCCTGACGGAGTCAGGCGATCTCGTGGGGACGATTCGTTATTCCCCTCCCGAGTCGTTTCAAGGGGAATACGACGCACGTTCCGACCTGTATCAACTGGGATTGACGCTGTACGAGCTGTTGACGTTTCGGCCCGCTGTGCGGGCGGCCAACCATCCTCAGGCAATCGAAGCCGTGCTGCGCGAGCAGTTGCAGGCGCCGCGTAAGTTGCAGCCTCATGTGCCGCGCGATCTGGAGACGATCGTCATGAAGTGTCTGGCCTACGAGCCGGACCGACGGTACGCCTCGGCCGAATTGCTGGCGAGCGATCTGCGAAGGTTTCTGCACGATCGACCGATCCAGGCGCGCCGCATCGGCGCCGTCGAACGGACCTGGCGGTGGTGCCGGCGGAACCGGGCCGTGGCATCGCTGACGGGACTGTCCGTCCTGCTGCTGTTGCTGATTGGCGTCGTCTCGACCGCGTCCTTTTTCCGCGAAGCCCGTCTGCGACGCGAGGCCGACACGACCACGGAAACCGCGCTCTCGGCCCTCGATCGCGTCTACATGGCGTTTGTCCCGAACTGGTCCACCATTGGCGAAGCGGCGGAGTCGGGTTCGCTCACGGCATCGTCGGAAGTCGCGCAGCTGCTGGAAGAGCTGGTGCAGTTTTACGATAAGCTGGCGGCACAGAGCAACGACGAGACAGACGGTCGCTCACCACCCGAAGCGGTCCGGGCACTACGCCGCGTCGGACAGATTTATGTGCGGCTCGGAAACTTCGAGAAAGCGAAGGAAACATACGGCCGGGCCGTGCAGCGATTGGGAGGGTTGCGTGCGGCGAATGATCTTGATGTGGCTCTGGAACGGGCGCGCGTTTTCAACGATCTGGGGATCGTCTACTGGGCAAACCGCGAGATTGAAGAGTCCTATGAATCGCATAAAGTCGCCGAGGATCTGTTAAATCGGCGCGACGCTGCGGGTTCTCTGCCGGCCAGTGACGACTGGCAGTTTGAACTGGCACGCACGTGGTATCTGCTGGGACGTCAGGCCCGAGGGCGCTTCGGAGGTGTTCCGCTCCGGCCGGTAATCACGCGGTCTGCGGAGATCTTCGACCTCGACTTTCGCTCGCAGCGTCGTGAGGAGGTCCTGGCAAGTGCGGTCGAGCTGCTGGAACCGCTCGCCGCCCGGACCATGCATCCGGAGCATCGGCACTTACTTGCGGTCTGTTATCGCGAACACTGCAATCCGATGCTGCTCCGGGACGGACGCCCCGTCGATCCGACCATTCTGAAGTCGATCGAGATTCTGGAGCACCTCATCGAGGAATATCCGGAACACCTGGGCTATCGTTATTCACTTTGCCTGGCCTGTCACTGGTACACGATCCCGTTCGAGTACGACAGCGCGACGCTCCCTGCCGCTCTACAACGGTCGGAACGCGGCCTGGCGATCGCTCAGGAACTCGCACAGCAGGCGCCGCAGGAATGGATCTTTCGCGCCATTCAGGTGGATATCCTGCTGCAGATGACCGTCTTCCTCAAGCGGTACGAGCAACCCGATGCCGCGCTGGCGGCATGTCGCCGGGCGACGGACCTGGCTCAGATGCTTTGGGAACAATACCGCTTCCCCGCCTTCGGCTACTGGCTCGGCAACGTGCGATTGTTTGAGGGAGACGCGCTGACGATGCTGCAGCAGTCCGAAGAGGCAGTGCAGGCCTATCAGCGGAGCATAGAATTGCTCGACCTGAGTCTGGTGCACAATCCTCACTGGGGGCATGTCGTCTATCGCGATCTCAAAGACGCCTGGAACGGCCTGACGACCAACTATTCCGCGATGGATCGTGGGGACGAAGCGGCGGCAGCGCAAGAAAAAGCCAGAAGATTCCTGCTGCTCTACGAAAGTGCACTCGCGTCCAGGGAGTAGCGCGTCCTGGTGGAGAGAGGACTGTCCCAGCCAGGTGCCGACGGGCCGCCCACGGTGCGTCAGGGCGGCGATTCGCCATCCACCGCGACAGGTTCGGACGAGAACGTGATATAGGGAAAGACTTCGGGGACATGCGAGTCCCAAACGCCGTGGGAACTCCAGGCCCAGCCG
>JAHBXU010000910.1 GCA_019636315.1 Planctomycetaceae bacterium
AGAAGACCTCGTTCTGTGCGTGAAACTCCTTAAGAATGTCCGCCTGAATCGTGCCGCGGAGCTTCTGCCAGTCGAACCCGGCCTCCTGCGCCGCAGCAAGGTAAAACGCCATGATGATGATGGCCGGCGCATTGATCGTCATCGAGACGGAGATGTCCTCCAGATCAATGTCTTTGAACAATCGTTGCATGTCGTCGAGCGTATCGACGGCCACGCCCAGACGGCCGACTTCTCCCAGGCAACGGGGATCGTCGCTGTCGAGTCCCATCAATGTCGGCAAGTCGAAGGCCGTGCTCAGGCCGGTCTGCCCTTTCGCGATCAGAAACCGGAACCGCTCGTTCGTCTGCTGAGCCGAGCCAAAGCCTGCGAATTGCCGCATGGTCCACAAGCGGCTGCGATACATGGTCGCATGGACGCCGCGCGTGAACGGATACTGCCCCGGCAACCCCGGCCCGTCCGGCCCGATGCTCGCGGCATCCCAAAACAGCGGCTCAATTTCGCGGCCGCTGATCGTGGTCGTGGGCAACTGCGGCGGCGGGGCCGCTGCCACTTCTCGACGCCAGCGATCCAGGCTGCCTTGTGGGGTGTTGTCCGCCATCCTGCTCCTCACGACATCATAAAAAGACGGTTCTCCTGAAGGTTCCTCATTCCCAGTGTACTCGAAACGTCTTTCCCCCGCTGAATTCGCCAGACGACATGGCGAGGAATTCATGCTGACGAAGTGGATTTCCACCGTCGCAGCATGAGAAGATTCGCGGCAACGATCTGCCAGGAGAACAGGTCGACGACCGGCAGGCCCTCAGCGATTCGCGTTGGACGATTGGTGCGATCATAAATCGCCGTCTGTGTCGCGAGTCCAAACGCGTGATAAATGGTCGCGACAAAGTCTGCAGGGCTGACGGGATCGTCGATCACATGCCCCGCTTCGCGGTCCGTCGCGGCAGCATCCGCTCGGAGCAGCGTCGGCAACGACTCCCCAAGCACGCCGGCCCCGGCGCCGCCGAGCATCTCCCGGCGGTTCAGGATGCCGCGAAGTCGCGAGGGGCGGTGTACAGTTTCATGCGTTCGATTGCGCCGACATTCGCTTCGCAGCACGTCAGAACTCAAGCAGGTTCCTTGCCAACGATCTCCGGGATCGGCTCTCCTTCCGCATCGGTGAGCCGCTCTTGGCGGCCGTTGTGCAGGACGGACAAGTCCCAATAATCGAGTCCCAGCAGATGCAATATGGTCGCGTGTAAATCGTTGACGTGATACGGCTTGTCGACTGCCCGGAGGCCGATCGCGTCGGTCGCTCCGATCGCCTGCCCGCCCGGAACGCCGCCGCCCGCCATCCACATGGTGAAGCCGAACGGGTTGTGATCGCGACCCGTTTTCCCCTGCGACATGGGAGTGCGGCCGAACTCGCCGCCGCAGATGACCAGGGTGTCCTCCAGGAGCCCGCGACGCTTGAGATCGAGGAGCAGGGCTGCGATTGGCTGATCGGATTCCCCCGCCATACGGGGATGATTCTCCTCGATATCGCCGTGCGCGTCCCAGGTCATGTTGCCCGGTCCGCCGCCATGATAGAGCTGTACGAACCTCACGCCGCGCTCGACAAGTCGCCTCGCGAGCAGACAACGGCGGCCGAACTCCGCGGTCGGCTCCCGATCGCATCCATACAACGCGAGCGTCTCGGCCGTTTCCTGCGAAAGGTCGACGGCTTCCGGCGCATGACGCTGCATGCGGAAGGCGAGCTCGTAGGAAGCGGCTCGGGACTCGACGAGCGAGGACGCCAGACGATCGGATTCACTATTGAGTTGCCGCAACAGGTCCAGGCTTCGCCGCTGCCGCGCGGAACTGCGACCGATGGACGACGCCAGGTGCGGGATGGGCGTCGGGCCGGACTGAAACAGCGTCCCCTGATAGGCGGGCGGCAGAAATCCGGATCCCCAGCAAGGCGCCCCGCCGGTGAGCGCCCCTTCCGGATCGAGCATGACCACATAGGACGGCAGGTCGTCCGACTCACTCCCCAAGCCGTAGGTCACCCACGATCCCAGGCTCGGATGTCCCATCAGGATGCGGCCCGTGTTCATCTGATACATGGCCGGCGCATGCACCACGCTGTCGGCATGACACGAGCGGATGATGGCCAGCTCGTCGGCACATTGAGACAGATGCGGGAATAGATCGGAAATCTCGAGTCCCGACTCGCCGCACCTGTGGAATTTCCGCTGGCAGCCCAGCAGCAGCGACGTTTCGGTTGTCTGTTGCGTGGTGATTCTGCCAAAACTGGCCGGCACCGGCTGTCCATGCAGTCGGTTGAGTTCGGGCTTGGGGTCGAA
>JAHBXU010000911.1 GCA_019636315.1 Planctomycetaceae bacterium
GTTTGTCACGATGCTGATGGTGCCGGCCGCTCCCACGGGTTATCTCTATGGGGCCATTGCCGACTTCATCACCACTCGCGGCATCACGGGCTTTGGAGTGACCAACAGCCGCGCTCTGGGATTCCAGGCCAGCTTTGCCGCCTGCGCTGCGCTGATGACGCTTGGTCTGATCCTCGCTGTTTGCCTGCTCCCCAAACGCCCACATCGCGAAAGCGCGAACGTATCCTCGCACGAGACCCGCTGATTCTCGTGTCGCATTTTCCATCCCAAGCCGACGGCTTCGCCGTCGGACATTAGAAGTTCGACTCTTCGATCAAGTTTCATCGGTTTGAGGGGGCCTCGCCCTCGTCGTTCGACGGCAGAGCCGTCGGCTTGGGAAATGACGGAGCCTGTCTTTGGATAACCGTGGCAACTCGATCGTCGCGGTCGAATCGAAGTTGCATCTTGCCCCGACGGAGTATGATGCACTCGCAACACCGACGAGTCATGTGCGATCGGTCTCGAAGAACTCTCAGCGGACGCGCAGCGCGGAGACAACTGCGGATGGCAAATGTCGGAACAGTCTTTCTTGTGGGCGCCGGACCGGGCGATCCGGGGTTGCTGACGCTGCGCGGCTGCGAGTGTCTCGCTCAAGCGGACGAGGTCCTGTTCGACGGCCTCGTGAATCCGCTTTTGCTGCGGCTGACATCGGCTCATACGACGCGCACCTGCCGTGAATCCGCTCCCGAGGGACGACGACTCGATCAATCGGCAATCAATGCGCGGCTGATTGAACTCGCCCGTGCGGGCAAGACCATCGTGCGTCTGAAAGGGGGCGATCCGTTCATCTTCGGGCGCGGTGCGGAAGAGGCGGAGGCGCTGTCCGCCGCCGGGATTCCCTATGAGATCGTCCCGGGCGTCACGGCGGCGACCGCCGCAGCAGAATACGCGGGATTTGCTCTGACGCATCGCGAGTCCGCATCGGCCGTCGCATACATCACCGGCCACGAAGACCCACAAAAACCGCAATCCAACCTCGACTACGCCGCTCTGGCGAGATTTCCGGGCACGCTGGTGTTTTACATGGGCCTGCATCGGCTGCCGGAGATTGCCGCGGCACTCATACGACACGGGATGTCCGCTCGGATGCCGGCCGCCGTCATCAGCCGCGCTTCGACGCCTCGTCAACGAACCATCGCGGCTCCTCTGGAAGAATTGGCGGATCGAGTCGTCGAGTCCGGCCTCAAGCCGCCTTCGCTGATCATCGTCGGACCGTGCGTCGATCGACGACAAGGACTCAGTTGGTATGAACAGAAGCCGCTCCTCGGGAAGCGGATCGGCATTACCCGGCCCGATGGTCAGGCCGACCCACAGATCGCCCGCGCGTTGGCGCTCGGCGCCGATCCCGTTTTGATGCCGGTCATTCGGATCGAACCGGTCACCGATTGGACCGAGATTGATGCGGTCATTGCGCGATTGGACCAGTTTGATTGGATCGTGTGGACGAGTGCGAACGGGGTGCGCGCGCTCCTCGGCCGATTGTGGGAGACGGGTGGCGACGTGCGCCGCTTGGCCGGACGGAAAATCGCCGCCATCGGCTCCGCCACCGCAGAGGCAATGGCTGAGTTTCACCTGCGTGCAGACGTTGTCCCCGAGGAGTTCCGCGCTGAAACCCTCGCGGACGCACTGGAGCGCGAAATGCACGGCCAGCGAGTGCTCTGGGCCCGGGCCAGTCGCGGCCGCGACGTGTTGCCGCAGCGAATCGCGGCCGCCGGCGGACTGGTCACCGAACTGGTCGTATATCGCAACGAAGACGCGCAGGCCCTCCCCGAAACGGCTGCGAAGGCGCTGGCTGAAGGTGGAGTGGATTGGGTTGGCCTCAGCAGTCCGTCCATCGCGCGGCAGTTTGCAGCGCTCGTTCCCGAGTCGGTCCGTCGACATCTCGGGACCGCCATCCGGCTCGCGGCCATCAG
Source organism: Planctomycetaceae bacterium (assembly GCA_019636315.1). Taxonomy (GTDB): domain Bacteria; phylum Planctomycetota; class Planctomycetia; order Planctomycetales; family Planctomycetaceae; genus JAHBXU01. Next base: position 1,953 of record JAHBXU010000911.1, read on the forward strand.
CCCGGTGACAGAGCAAGCCGCCAGACAGGCAGGGCTGCCGATATCAGCCACCGCCGAAATTTACACCTGGGACGGGATCTTCGACGCGATTCTGCACGCCGAGGGACACAAACCAACGACCGCATGCGAACTTTCCCAACCCAGAGCGCGCGCGTAACCCGAAGCGTCGGCCCGGAAATGCGGATAGGCGTTCGACGTCAGCAACTTACGGAGTTCATCAAGCCGATCGCCATGACTCCGTGCCCGCGCGCCACATGCTCTGCCTGACCAGCACACGCCCACCACATTCCACCCACTCTTCCCAGACTAATGCGACGAGCCCTCTGGAGATGGGAAACTAAACCGATCGTGCCAAGGATGACGGGATG
>JAHBXU010000912.1 GCA_019636315.1 Planctomycetaceae bacterium
CAGCTCCGAGCCGACGTCCGCTATCACGTCTGGTGCGCCGTCGTACGCACGGAGCTGGCGCTTCATCTCCTGGAGCTCGATCGTCAACACGACGCCCAGCAGACTTATAACGCGGCTCTCAGCGGACTGGGAAAGATCGGGACAGAACCCCGCCTCAGCGACGCCGTCCGTCAGTCTGAACAAGTCATCCTCTCCGTCCAACCCCTCTTCGCCGCCGCGCCGTCGCCGACCCCGAACGATCTCTGATCGTCCAGCATCCGTTTCTCATCGTCAGCACCGCGGTCATTCGCGATGATTCGCCGCGAGTCCGGCTTCGGCGAGCGTCTTGAGGGCCACGCGGTCCACCTTGCCTGTTGCGTTCAGCGGCATCGTGTCGAGGACAACGATCTCTTCCGGGGCTTTGTAGCCAATCCGCTCGCGGGCGAATTGAATGATCTCGTCGCTCGTCGGCCGTGCGGCTCCCGGCCGCAGCGTGACGTACGCCCGGACATTCTCGCCGTGCACAAGGTCGTGCAGGCCGATCACGCCGACGGCGTCAATCGCAGGATGTTCCTCGATTGCTTCCTCGACCTCCTGCGGGCAGATGTTGCTGCCGTCATGGACGATGATCTGCTTCTTGCGGCCGCAAAACCACGCGTACCCCTCATCATCAAGCCGCATGAGGTCGCCCGTGTCCAGCCAGCCCTCGACGATGGTTTCGGCCGTCGCCTGTGCGTTGTCCCAATACCCGACCATGTTGGTCGGCGAACGAACCCACAGGCGTCCCGCTGTGCCGACCGGGACTTCGTTCCCCGTCTCGTCGCGGAGCGACAGTTCGTACCCAGGGCAGGGTTGGCCAACGGAGCCGAGCCGATTCTCGCCCGACGGCGGGTTGATCATCGACAGCCCGATCTCCGTCATGCCGTAACTCTCGTCGATCGGAAAACCGGCGATCTCAGTAAACCGCTGCTCCAGGACTCTGGCGACCTTATCGCCCCCCGAGAGACAGAGTCGCACCGACGAAAAATCCGCGGCAGCCGCATCGTGGTCGTCGACGAGCGTGAACAATCCGACCGGCAGCATCCACAGGATGGTGGGGCGCTGTTGACGCAGAAGCGTGAGCACTTCCTCCCCGCTGCCGATCCGTGGCAGGACGATCTGCCCGCCCGCAGCCAGCGTCGACAACCCGAACAACGACCCCCCGATGTGCGACAGCGACGTCCCCGTGAGAATGACATCGTTAGGTTGGATTTCCATTCCCGCGATCGTCGCCGCCAGCATCGCCGCATACGTCCGCCGCGAATGCGTCACCCCTTTGGGTTTCCCCGTGCTGCCCGAAGTAAAATAGACAAAGGCTGGTACATCGTCGCCGACTTGTGGCAGCGCGGCGTCCGATCGCGGCCGCACGACCAGTTCTTCATAATGCCGGCCGGGGCCGCCATCGGCGCCGTAACGGATGACGCCCCGGGAAAGCCGCCCGGCATAGCGGCTCGCGGCGATGCACGACTCGCGCTCCGCGTGATACAGCAGCAGCGACGCACCGCTCACCGACAGGGCGTGATCGATCTCGTCCGCCGTGTAGCGATAGTTGAGGGGCGTCGCCACGAGGCCCACACGAAAGCACGCCAGGTAATGGATCACGAGAGCCGCACGATTCGGCATCAGCGACGCGACCCGGTCGCCGGGCCGCAATCCAAGAGTCAGGTACTGTTCCGCCAACCGCCCGCTCGCGTCCTCCAGGTCGCGCCACGTCATCGTGGTACGAGTCGAAATGAGCGCCGGCACGTCCGGCTTCAACTTCAACCCTTCGTCGAGAAGTTGATTCACCGACCTCTGCCATGTGAGTGGCGGTCCAGCCAAAGGCATCATACGGCTCCCAGGTGAGATGAACTTTGGTAATCCGACGCGTCAGCGAGGGCGACGTTGGACATGGCAGCGTTTCTCCTTCTCACGGACGCTTCGGATGACAATCGACAGATCTGACCGTGTGAAATTTTCGCAGGCCGCAACTTGTCGGCCAGTGCGATCGCGGGTAGGCTCGGAACTCGAGATCGGGCATCGCAAATGAGTCCAGCGGAGTATGATAGGCTCGCCCACCAGTTCAAAAAAGTGCTGACGATTGAAAACGGATTGTACCTCTCGCAGCGGCGGGCGAAGCCCACCCAGATGGACTCCGCGGACGACATGGATAGAAGCTACATACATAACTAGTGGCAATGCGGCTGTTGAGGTGACCAGTGGGAGATATATCGCTATTACCGTCCGGTGTATTGCTGGTGCTGTTCACATTGTGTCTGTCGTGCAGTCAAAGCATGCGACTAACTTACCCGGAT
>JAHBXU010000913.1 GCA_019636315.1 Planctomycetaceae bacterium
GGGGCCCGGCGGCAACCGCTTTGCCGACCTGGGCCTGGCGTGGCTCCCCGTTCCCCTTCCGGAAGACTATCTGCTCGGTCTCGACTTTCAAAAGAAACAACTCGAAAACCGGAGCGGATTCCAACGATCCTACCTTCGCGGCGTCTGGCAGAATCATGGCTGGTGGTATTACTACTTGTACGCGCTCGCAATCAAGGTGCCCTTGGGAACATGGCTCCTCGCAGCGTGCGCGGTTTGCTCCCGGTTCTTCTTCGAATCGACCAGACGGGCGACATGGGCCGATGATCTCGTGCTGTTGCTGCCATTGGCGGTGATCCTGGGAATCGTCAGTGCACAAACCGGGTTCAACCACCATATGCGGTACGTCCTGCCGATTCTGCCCTTCGGTTTCGTCTGGATGAGCCGCGTGGGCCGTTGGTTTCAGCAGGAGTCCTGGAAGCGAGCGACCGTTGTGGCAGGTGCCTTGGCCTGGTCGGTCGCCAGCAGTCTGTCCGTCTATCCGCACAGCCTGTCCTACTTTAATGCCCTCGCGGGGGGACCGTCCGGCGGACACGCCCATTTGATTGACAGCAACATCGACTGGGGCCAGGACCTTTTATACCTCAGAGACTGGATGCGGCAGCACCCGGAGGCGTCGCCTCTGTCGATCGCGTTTTTTGGGAATCTGTCGCCTTCAGTCGCCGGACTGGACGTGACGCTGCCGCCGGGAGGAGGTCCCGCGCGGGCCGGTGAAACCGACTTCGACGTACGAGTCGAAGCAGAATCCGGGCCCTGTGACTACGGACCGCATCCGGGATGGTACGCCGTCAGCGTGAACTACCTCCGCGGCGTCTCTCGCAGCACCGGCCGGGACCTGAGGTACTTTCAGAAGTTCACACCCGTGGCCAGAGCGGGTTATTCGATTCTTATTTACCAGATCTCCGAAAAGGATGCCGACCGCGTGCGCCGTGAATCCGGGCTGCCGCCCCTCGGGGATTGCGACTTCCCGCCGGATGATCAACTCCCGGACAGCAATCTCCCCCAGTGACCGGCAACGACGAGTCGCCCTGTTTCTCGACAGCTGGCTTCGTCATCGCGACCACGGACGATTTTGCCGGGCGATCGATCTGCATGCACTTCCGAGTCGATGCGTCAATGATCGCGCGCGACCTCACCGAGCAGTTCCAGTTGAGTGCTTCGAATGATTGGCTCAGCATTGCGGTCGAGGTAACTGGAACGGGCCCGCCAGGTTTCATAGCCGCCCAGGTCATGGTGTTCGGGCGTCGGCAGATAGCCGTTGTATCCATTGGCCAGCTCGATTGTGAACGTCGGCTTGAGAGGGCTGTGTTCCTTGATGGCCAATCCCGTCTCGACAAACGTCTCGCAGGGCGAACTTACAATGCCCAGGTCGCCGATGCGGAACGCCTGAAGCAGAGCTTTCACTTCGGCCGGATAAGCCGCGAGAAGCACCGTCTCGCGGGCATAGATTTTATCGACCGTCGTGTAGGGGGGCGGACCCGATGTCGCCAGCAGTTGCCGCGCGCGCTCCACCTCCTCCGGGGCAGGGAGCCGCACGCCGAGTGTCACCTCACGCTCGGCGACGGCCAGGGGGACGTCGTCGTGGTATTCAATTGTCTGACAGGCGCGATAAGCGGCGTCCGCCACACTCGCGGCGACAATTTGAATCTGCTCAAAAGGCTCACGTCGCGGGCGCGCCGCCGCTGAGAAGTCGATGTTGTTGATATTTCCGCTCGTCCCATTCGACATGATGCCGACAAACGGCGGATCCGTATCGACGGCCCCCAGCCGTTCTCCGAGACGCCGCGCAAACTCACCGAAGTAATCTGCCGAGAGCAACGGACCCGGCACGCCTCCGACGTAATGCAGCGAGTAGTTGGCCAGCAAGGCCAACGGACGCCCATCGGCTGATTGCACGGACAACAGCGAAACGTCCGGATCGATCGGGCCAGCCGGTTCGATATTTGCATCCGGGTTGTAACCAGGGTTCATCCGCACGCGGTCGCCCGTGTTGCCGAAGGGATTTGTATTGGCGATCTCGGGCTTCGTGTACCAGCGGCGATTGAACACCTGGGACGGATCGCGGCCGACCGCCCAGCCGATCTTTGCCGGCTCCCGCTGCGCGTAAGCCCGCTCGACGCCCGCAGCAATCCGTTCGACCAGGAACTGGCGATACGCCACGTCCTCTTCACTTTGAAAGACGCCCGTCGCCGTAACCCCCGTGTGGGTGTGTGTGGCGGACATCAGCATGTGCGAGACGGGAATCCCTGTCGCTTGTGATGCCTGTTGCTTGGCCCGATCGAAGATG
>JAHBXU010000914.1 GCA_019636315.1 Planctomycetaceae bacterium
CACCACCGATCCCCTCTCAACTTCCCACTACGGATGGGACAACTTCGTCATGCTGTTCCAATGACGCTGAGTGGTGATGTGGTGTAGATGAACAAACCGATTCGTCAAGCAAACGTCCAAGGAGGATGGCTGGTTGAGTGAGACTCGATTCAATCGTCTCGGGAAGTGTATGCCAACATGGTTGAGAGAGCGAGTAGCTGTATTTGAGGGTTGCGACTGCGATGATAGTGAATTTACTCAATACAATACGGCAGACCGCTGCCATCGCCAGCTTGCCTCTCGGAAGCCAGTTGTGCCATGTGGAATATTTGAAACAGTGCGATTCATTTCTGTCGCAGGATCTCAAATGACCTCCAAAGTGTACTCGACCGCCCCGGTCGATTGTCACCGGTGCCTCCGTGTCTCCGTGGTGAGAATAAAGCCTCGCGACGCCGTTCTGCTCTTCCTGTTAAGCGCTGTGTTGGCTGGAGGAATAGGCGAGTCGTTGACGATGGCCGCCGATGCGCCCGGTTACGCCCTCGAACCGAATCTTGTCGAGTACGACGTCGACCCGACGTGGCCGCAGCGGCCGGAGCATATTTCCGGCAAGGGCTGGGTGTCCGGTCTCGCCATCGATGCGGACGACAATGTGTGGTTCTTTCGCAAGGGGCCGGATCCGGTGCAGGTCTATACGGCCGATGGCGAGTTCGTCCGCTCCTGGGGGCAGGGCAACTTTCAGGACCCGCACCAGCTGCGCATCGATCCTGAAGGCAATGTGTGGGTCGCCGATTTCGGTCTGCACGTGGTCGAGAAGTATACGCCGGAAGGCCGCCGATTGATGACGCTCGGCGTGCGCGGCGAGAAGGGGGACGACGCACAGCATTTCTTCCGCCCAACCGATATGGTCATCACCCCGGCCGGGGACATCTTCGTCACCGACGGCTACGGCAACCGCCGCATTGTGCACTTCGACAAGGACGGCAACTTCCTCAAGGCCTGGGGCGAGTACGGGTCGAAGCCCGGCCAGTTCGTCCTGCCGCACGCCATCGCCGTCGACTCACAGGGCATGCTCTACGTTGCCGATCGCAACAGCGGCCGCATTCAGAAATTCCAGCAGGACGGCACGTTTGTCGACCAGTGGGAAGGCATCCTGATGCCGTGGGGCATCTCGATTAACAACAAGGACGAAATCTGGACATGTGGGTCGTCCCCGCACTGGTGGCGCAGGCATGGCCAGTATCCGGAATACAAGGATCAAATCTTCGTGCTGTTTTCACCCGACGGCCGTGTGCGACGCCAGTGGGCGATCCCGCTCGGCGACATCGGCGATGACAAAAACAACCCCGATACGTCGCGCCTTAAACCGGGCGAAGCGGTCGGGGTGCACTGCATCGCCCAGGACTCGCGCGGCAATCTCTACGTCGGCGAGATCTACAGCGAACGCGCCCAGAAGTTCGTGCCGATCACGACCCGAGGCGCCGACGACTGAGCGGCCACTTACGGCAAGATGCGCGACGTTCTGAGATAGTCGAACAGGTCTCGTTCGACGCGCTCCAGTGCATCCGTTCGTCCGTGTTTGGCGTCGCGAAAAGCGGCCCAGAGACGAAACCTCCTCGGCCAGCAGAACGGGCGAAAGACAAGCACGAGCGGGTTGAACTCGCGTTGTCCGCCGAACGCCCGGAAAACCATCACGCGCAGCGACGTTGCTCTCCACATTGACCGCTGCGACCAGTTGAGCACGCGTGTTGAGTCTGGCAGGCGCGGACGAAGGCGGCGCTCGATGTGCTCCCTCCAGACGGGGCTGTCCGAAGTGACCAGCAGGACGTGAATGCCGCGGGGGCACCAGAAGGTCCACACCAGTGCCAGCAGCAACAGCATCCGCACGCCCCACGCGAGTACCAGGACGAGCGCCAAGGGCACCAGCAGCAGGGCGACCAGCGCAGTCCTCGCAGCGGCAACGGGACGATGGCCGGCGCCGGTCCCGGTGGATTTCTTGCTCATCGCGTGGTTCGTCCATCTGTCGTGACGTTCGCTGAGGTGCTGTCATCCCGTGTTCCTGCACTTCGGAATTGCATCATTGTTTCATCGTTTCTTCATCGCGCCTCGGAAAATCTCCCCCCGGCTGATGTGTGAGAACCGCAGCGATCGCGGCGGACCGCATCAGAGACTCACCAGTGGAGCCATGAGAACGACGATGAGAGCAAGATCCGATTGTAGACGACAGAATGTCCTATTGAGACGTTCCCGGCATGCCGGGTTCACGCTGATCGAATTGTTGGTGGTGATCGCCATTATCGCCATTCTGATCAGTCTCCTGTTACCTGCC
>JAHBXU010000915.1 GCA_019636315.1 Planctomycetaceae bacterium
CCATCTCCGCGAATTCTCCGTCACACAGAAGGCGTTGCAGAGGGGTCGGAATCACACCACTCGACGACATGCATTCCGGGTTCCTGCAATCCTTACTCCGCTTGCTGTTGGATCCACTCCTCGTTGAACTCCGCATGTTTGATCGTGCGAAGTTCCCACGAATAGCTGACGTGAATCGTGCCGTCGTCCGCCTGGGCGATGGATGGGTAATCGAAGCGGGCATTCGGCGTGTCTTCGAGTTGCCGCTCCCATTGCCACGTCTGGCCGCGGTCGGTGGATAGGGCGATCGCCAGCTTGTCGCGCGGCGACGACTCCTTGTTGTTGTAGACGAGTGCCAGATTGCCGCTCTTGAGGAGCAACACTTCAACGCCGCCGCCGGGGTGCAGCCGGTCGGTGAGTTCGGGCGTCGACCAGGTGAGACCACCGTCGGTGGAGACGCTTCTTTTGATCCGGTGGCGTCGATCGCTGTTGCGAAAATACGCGTGGATTTCGCCATCGGGAAATTCGACGAGGCTCGGTTGGAGCATGCCGATGCCCGGCACGGGATTGGAAAACGTCCATGTCTGGCCGCCGTCGGAGGTGAGCGCCATCATGGGGATGTTGAAGTTCTCGTTTGACAGGGGCAGGATGAGCGTTCCATCGGAACGAATGAGAGGATGAGCTCGGGGCATCCAGCCGATTCGTTGAAATCGCGTCTCGCCGACCCGTGCCTTGAGCGCGGAAAGATACTGCCGCAGTCGCTCTGACGGGGCGCCGGACCGTTCGGCATCATCCGGATTGTTGAATCCGTCTTCGAGATCCTGAATGACACGGTCGAGCCCCAGCGGGCGCGGCAGCAACAGACTCGTTTTGCGCCAGACGGGCGCCCCCGGTTCGTCATAGTCCGTCGAGATCAGGTATTGGAGAACAGAACCGCCCCAGGTCCAGTCCGGTGCGGCCAGCATGGTCGTGTGAAACAGCCATAAGCGGCCCGCCTGATCGATGGCCAGCGTCGGATTGTTATCGGATGTCCCGAACGTGTCGTTCATCACGAACGGCTCTTCCCAGGCATCGCCCCCTTTCGCCTTGCGGCTTCCCATGATGCGGACGTTGTCGTGTTTGTCCCGGTCTGCCGTGTAAAACTGCGGGCTGGGAAGCTCGTCCCCATTGGCGTACCACACGGCCCGCAGGTCGCCGTTCGGGCAGACGACAATCGCCGACGCATGCACATGCACGCCGCGCGGATCGAATGCCGGGAAGATGTCTTCCGCGTGATATGACGGTTCCGCCGCAAACATCGCCGGGCAGATCACGAGACAGGCGATCGCCACGACAATTCGACCGGTCGAGTGCGCATGCATGATGAATCAGTCCCGAATTCAGGAGAACGTGACGGATCAGACAGTGAAGTCATCACCAAGGGCACGACGAAAGACGGAAGGCGAGCTGAACTGCTGCGAATCGCCTGTCCGTGCCCCCTGGTGAGTGGTGTCATTCAACCCAGCAACGTCTGGAGATGGTTGAAGTCCTCCTTCGTTTGTTCGATGCACTCCGGCGTGCTCAACGATCGGAAGCTGCCGCCTCCCTGGTACTCGCTGTGCAGCGAGTAGATCTCGCCGCGGCCGAGAGTGCGCAGCGCGGCGAGGAAGTCGCCCAGCGGCGCCATGCCATCGGCGATGGGCACCTTGACCGGTCGCCAGCGGCGTTGTCCGGACGAATCACGGTCGGACTCCCGCCATTCGAAGTTCTTGATCGACGTGATCCGAATCCACGGTGCGAGAAGATCGAGGCCCTGCCGCCAACCGCCCGATCCGCCTTCGATCGTCATATGCATCGGGTCAACATAGGCGCCAATTTCGTCAGGCGACATGTCGCGCAGAAGTTCATAGAGCTGCGTGCCGTGGGATGGGATTGTGTCGCCGGAATGGATGTGCACACAGGGAAGCACATCATATTTGCGGCACATACCGGCCACCTGTTCAAGCCGGCGGCGAATATCGTCCAGTTGCCTGCGGAGCGTGCCGAAGTCTCCATAGCGGTAGTAGCCCAACTTAATGCGACGGATGCCGAGTTCTCCGGCCGTGGCGACCAGTCGCTCGGATACCGCGTCAGCGTCCGTGACGTTTGTTGTCAGCATCGAGATGGAGATGTCGTGTTCGCGTGCCGCGGCCGCTGCATCGGGAAGTCGTACGGGCGCGTCCTCGGGAGCGATGTGTCCCCCGGGGCGGACAGTCAGGTCGAGACCATCAAGACCGATCTCGCGAAACACGCGGCAGACCTCCGGGATCGCCAGGCTTTGGAAGCTCTCCGTAAAGGCGCAGATCGT
>JAHBXU010000916.1 GCA_019636315.1 Planctomycetaceae bacterium
TCGAGATGGGCCCACAATTCGCGGCCGATCCGCTGCGTCTCCCGCTCGACGTCATTGCTTTGGTCGCTTTGCTCCTTCGCCGCCACGTCCTTCTCCTTGTGGAATGATTTGCCCCGAACGGTGCGTGATGCCGCTGATTTGAGACCGGGGAATCTGCGCTCGTCTGTCGATCGGGACCTTACGACCTGGAATTCGTCAGCGACAGATTAGACGAACGGCGAAGGATTCGCGAACACGGCAGCGACGACATTTGGACCGCCGCATCGCGGCGAGTTCCGTCAACCGCGACCTCGATCTCATCGTGCGGACGTGTCGATTGCCGCGGAGTGCTGCGTGGACTGATTGTGACGTTGGGAACGGGGACTTCGGGTGGTCCGCTGTTCCGGGACCTCTTCAGGACGCGGCTCTGACAGCCAGGACGCAGCGATCCTGTGAACAAACGCACAAGCCCATTCCGGCGGATTCGGCGGTTCGCCCCAGGGCCACTTTGCGGCGCGTCGTCAAAATCTCCTTTGCGTCCGGGGGCGGGATTCGTTACTTTGCAGCACTTGGCGCGCCGATAAGGGGGGATCTTGTCTTGGACGGCGTCGCCGATTTCTGGTTCCCAGGTTGAGGAGACATGAGTGGTCAAGCTTCGGTTGCGTGAGAACGAGTCGATTCAGGATGCGGTCCGTCGGTTTCGGAAGCTGGTCGAATACAGCGGACTGAAGCGCGAAATGCGCCGCCGGGAATACTACGAGAAGCCGAGCGACATTCGTCGTCACACGCGTCGCCAGGCGGAACGCCGTGCCCGCCGCGCCCGTCTCATGTCCAATACCTGAGGCTGACCGTCTGGTGGAGAGCGGCGTCGCCCGTTTCGCCCGTTCGTTCAGACTTGCTTGAGCGACAGGGCGATACGCTTTTTTGCGACGTCGACGTCGAGCACCTTGACCTGCACGACGTCGCCGATTGCGACTACGTCGCTGGGGGATTGCACGTAATTGTGCGCAAGTTCTGAGATGTGAATCAGTCCGTCCTGGTGCACCCCCAGGTCCACAAAGGCGCCAAACTTGGTCACGTTGGTGACGGCGCCTTCTAGGATCATTCCGGCGCGGAGATCCTGCAGTTCGTTGACCCCTTCGGCGAACTGAGGCGCCTGGAACTCGCGACGCGGGTCGCGGCCCGGTTTGGTCAGCTCCGCGAGAATATCCTGTACGGTCGGCAGTCCGCACTGCTCATCGACAAAGTCCTGCGCATTGATCTGGTCCGCCAGGCTCGCATTCCCGACGAGCCGGGTGGGGGACACACTCAATTTGGCCGCCATCCGTTCCACGACACGATAACTCTCCGGGTGAACGGCCGAATTATCCAGCGGGTCTCGCCCATCGCGAATCCGTAAGAAGCCGGCCGCCTGCTCGAACGCCTTGCGGCCAAGCTTGGGGACGTCCAAAAGTTCCTGCCGGCTCTCGTAGGGGCCGCGGGAGTCGCGATATTCGACGATCCGCTCGGCTAATTTCGGACCGATGCCGGCCACATGGGCCAGAAGCGAACTGCTGGCCAGGTTGACATCGACCCCCACCGCATTCACGCAGGACTGCACTTCCCGTTCGAGGCTGCGCCGGAGCAGAGATTGATCGACGTCATGTTGATACTGGCCGACGCCGATCGACTTGGGATCGAGTTTGACCAACTCGGCGAGGGGGTCCTGAAGCCGGTGAGCGATGCTGATCGCTCCACGGACCGTAACATCCAGATCCGGATACTCGCGGGACGCCAACTCGCTTGCGGAGTAGATCGATGCCCCGGACTCGCTGACCATCACCTTGACAGGGATCGGTTGATCGCCGCGTTCCTGCGCAAGTTGCTTGAGCAGTCGGGCGACAAAGGCGTCCGTCTCTCGGGAGGCGGTGCCATTGCCGATGGCGATGAGTTTCACACTGTACCGGGCCATCAACTCCTTGAGCGCGGCGGCGGCGGAAGCGACGTCGCTCTTGGGGGGAGTCGGATAGATCGTGCAGCTCTCGAGAAACTTGCCGGTTCCGTCGACCACCGCGACCTTGCATCCCGTGCGAAACCCCGGGTCGATTCCCAGCGTGACCTGCGGTCCGGCCGGCGGTGCCAACAACAGCTCGCGCAGGTTCTGGGCGAACACGCGGATCGCCTCTTCGTCCGCACGCTCTTTGAGCTCTTGAAGCAGGGCCGATTCGATCGCAGGCCAGAGCAGCCGCCGATAGCAGTCGTCGACAACCTGCAGCAAGTCCTGATGAAACTCAAACCGATTGTTGGACACCAGACGTTGCCTGAGGTGGCGCAGGACGTATTCGT
>JAHBXU010000917.1 GCA_019636315.1 Planctomycetaceae bacterium
CGTGGGCAATCCGGCTGCGTTGTGGACCTACTATCCCCGCCACTTGCCGCAAGGAGCGCCGACCTCCCCTGCCCTGGCGAATCTCTCGGCCCATGCCCTTGATGTGCGCCTTCAGGGTCTGGCGAATGCCTATGCCGTGCGTTACACGCGGTACGCCGACGACCTCACGTTTTCCGGAACGGGGCGGCTGGGAGCGGCCCTGTCGGAGTTCATCCCGCTGGTGACCCAGATTGCGCAGGATGAACGATTCCTCATTCACCGGGCAAAACGCAAGGTCCTGCGGAGTGGGCAGCGGCAGAGCGTGACCGGAGTGGTCGTCAACCGGAAGCTGAATGTGGCCCGCGATGAGTACGACCGACTGAAGGCGCTGTTGTTTAACTGCGTCCGACACGGACCATCGTCACAAAATCGTGATGGGCATACGGACTTCGCCGCATATCTGGCGGGCCGGATTGGACATGTGCAGTATCTCAACCCGCAGCGGGGAGACCGTTTGCGGAAGTTGCTGGCGCAGATTGACTGGTCGAAATGAGCCGCCCGCGCCAGCTACCTCCGGAGTGATGACGGCCGGAAGCAAAGTTGCCGATTTCTTGCCGCGTAATCCTGAAGTGCGATCAGGCCGTTTAACGGAGGGAGTATGGGAGCCTTCCTGAAGACCATCTTCCGCCCGATCGTCCACCCGTTGGCGCGGATTCTCGCGGGATTGATTGCGATTCCCGCGTTTCGGCTGCTCCGGCGACGCGTCATCCGTGTGCAGGAATGGGACGATGAGCTGGAGAAGGACATTGATGAATGGTTCCGGGGGGCGCTCCTGCTTTTATTGGCCACGGCGAACGTTGAGTGGTGGATCGACACGCAGCTCCTGCCGTCGTTATTCCCCCGATTTCATTTGGACATCAATGTGTGGTGGGTGGCTGCGGGCCGCATCCTGCTGGCGATTGGCGTGATTGAGAAAATGCCGGACCAGGCTCTGTTCAGCATTATCCACACGGGGCCTCCCAAGCTCCGCTACGATCGTGCCCTTGGTTTGTGGGGGAGTATTCGCACGCAAGCGGGACCGTTTGCACGGGGCCTGGCCTGCCTGCATCTCAACCGGTCCTCGCCGCTGTTTGTGATCATGGCGGCGATTTTTGGCGGCATCACATATGTGCCAAATGAATTGACTCCCGATCCGGACGATCTGATTGCCGACATGACCAGTTGGCGAATCGGCTGGATTTGCTACTTCCTGGCGATCACCCAATATCTGATCATCGGACTGGTTACGTCCCGGGATCGTGCACTGGACGTACTCAGCGAATTCGACCGTAAGGTGGCCGAGCGACGGCAGGAACTCATTGACGAGTTCCACATCGACGAGACGAAGACCTCCGCGCCGGTGTCTCCCTCAAAACCGTAAGCCTTTTGTGGGCACGGTCTAATCGTAGAAGCACAAATACCACAACAACCACAACTGGAACGATGCGAGTCCGCTGACGATCGTCTCGCGGCGGCGGTGCAGAATATAGTTGAGCTGATCGCCCCAGACGTTTAGTTGCACGCGCATCCGTATCCACAGGTGTGTCGTTCGCGTGCCGCGCGGTGCGGAGAACTGCCCGACTCGTAGTGGGCCGCACATGGGGGCTGCAGCCGCCATGAGCGACAGGACGGCGATTGTGCCGACTGTCTTTGCCGTGGTGAAGTACACCAGTCCGTGGGGATCGAGGCGAATGAGCCACAATCCCATGGGATTTTCCTCGGTCGAGAGGATGACATCGCGGAACACGTACGTCAGATAAGTGTCGTATGCAGAAACGGCCCCTACAAAGACGAGACGCATCCAACACCACCCTGCCCCGACTGCGGCCAGGGCGCGATACGGGAAGGTTTGAAGGCCGCTGATGGCGTATGTTGTTCCTCCCATCATGAATCCTCCGCATCCTCCTGTGCGCGTTGTTTCTCCTGATGCGCATAATGCAAGCGCAATGCCATTGGATGCGGCGGAATCTGCCGGTAGGTCATAACGCGTGTATTGACATTGAGATGTGGTGCCGCGTGGTGGTTGATTGGCGTCTTCGGCGCTCGGCCATCGCCTAGAAATTGGGCACGCGGTTGCTTGCTCTTCGCTCGAGTCGCCCTCCGGGCAACCGGCACTCCCCGCCTTCGTCACTGGCCGGCTGCTGGCCGAATTGACTCCACTCCGGCCGTTTGTTGAGGAACTCCGTAACAACGCCCTGTTCTCTGCGCTCAGAAAGAGCGATGCCGATGCCGGAGGTTGCTCCGGCCAACTTCACAAATACGCCTTAAGGTCGAGAAAACGCCAT
>JAHBXU010000918.1 GCA_019636315.1 Planctomycetaceae bacterium
GGAAGGGCAAACTGCACGCCGAAGAACGCGGCTTTGAGATTGGTGTCGAGGCAGCGGTCCCAGTCGGATTCCTTGATCTCCTCGACGGGACCAACCATGACGATGCCCGCGTTGTTGACGAGAACGTCCAGTCGGCCCGCATCGCCGGCGGCAGCATCGATGAGCGTCCGGAGTTGGCTCACGTCGCAGACATCACAGAGATGCTGAGAAATCCCCAGCCGGGCGAACTCCGCATCGTTGGCCGGGTCGAGCCGAATGTCGCCGATCGTCACACGCGCGCCGTGATGGGCCAGCAATCGAGCCGTGGCGCGGCCGATCCCGCTGGACGCACCGGTGACGACCGCGACACGCCCCTTGAGCAGCTTCGACTGGAATTCTGGAATGGGAGCCATGCGATTGGAACGCGTCCTCTATTTTCGCCGAATGGATCAACGTGTTGACAGGAAATAGGTTATAATTTCTCAAACCGGATGTCTGCTGAATATCATCGCTTTCCGACGAACATATTTTTCCCGAATGAGGTAACTGACGGGACGGTCTGTAGTTAGCCCCGCGAGAGAATTTCGGACGAGTTTTAAACCCGATGCGTGCGACACTTCCCGGCCTGTGGATGCTTGTCGCCATGGCCTGTTGCGCTGTGGCGATGACCGCTCAGGGTGCCGGTTCGGGGGACGCAGCCTCGACGTCCGAAACCCCGGTCGTCGCGTTCATCAACCAGGAGGTCCGCGCGGTTTGGGAAGACAACGAAGTTGAACCGAGTCGCGTGGCGGATGACTTTGAGTGGTTGCGACGCGTCTCTCTGGACATTGTCGGCCGCATTCCGGCGACAACCGAGATCGACGCGTATGTGCGTGACCGGGCGCCGTCCAAGCAGGCGGCTCTGATCGAACGGCTGCTGTCCGATCCGGGCTATGTTCCCCACTGGACGCAAATCTGGACAAACCTGCTGCTGGGACGGACGCCCCAGGAGCGAACGTCACGGGACGGCTTGGCCCGGTTTCTCAGCGAGGCGTTTCAGGAGAACCGACCCTGGAATGACGTCGTCCATGACCTGCTGACTGCAGAAGGGCATTTCGAGGAGCAGGGGCAGGTCAACTTCCTTCTGGGTCAGCTCGACGGCAACCCGGGCCGCGCCGACTACACCGTCGAGGCGACGGCGCGTGCCACGCGCTTGTTCCTGGGCATGCAGCTGCAGTGTACGCAATGTCACAATCACCCGTTCAACGACTGGAAGCAGGCGCAGTTCTGGGAGATCGACAGTTTCTTCAAACAGATGCAGCGCATCGATCACCGCCGCACCGATCCCGAGACGGGCCGACAGGTCGATGACTACTCGGAGTTGGCCTGGCGTAACTTTTCCGGACCGGTGTACTTCGAGAAACGCACGGGGGTGATGGAAGTCGCCTATCCCCGATACGCGGGGCGGGACGTCGGAGCGGACGGACACATTGAGCGGCGACAGGAATTGGCCCGCCTGCTGGCCAGCGAAGATGTCGAGCGACTGGTGGCGCGGGCCATGGTCAACCGCATGTGGGGGCACTTCTTCGGTTTTGGATTGGTCAACCCGGTGGACGACATGGGGCCGCACAACCCGCCGTCGCATCCGGCAATCCTCGACCGGCTGACAGAAGAATTTGCTGCTTCGGGCTACGATCTCAAATCTCTGATGCGTTGGATTGCGGGAAGCGATGCCTACCGTCTCACCAGCCGGTTTCATGAAGGCAATCGCAACCGGGTGGACGATCCCACGCTGGGCGAGCCGCCGCTGTTTTCCCGCATGTATGTCAAATCGCTGACTCCCGAACAGGTCTATCGTTCACTGCATGTCGCCGCCGGGAGTTCTCGATCCGAAGAAAAGTCTGATCGCATGAGCCCGGCCGCGCGCGCGCCTTCGCTGCAGGATTTCGTCGATGCGTTTGGCGAACAGGACGACGAAGGGTCGTCCCGATTTCGTGGGTCAATCACCCAGTCGTTATTGATGATGAACGGCGACCTGGTGCAGCGTGCGAGCGGCCGCCAGTCGGGCGAAGACGGGATGTTGCAAACCGTGCTCGGCAACGACCAGTTTCGCACCGATGTGCAGCGCATCAACCGGTTATTTCAGGCGTCACTGGGCCGCAATCCGAGTCGGCGGGAGGCGACGGCCGCTCAGAGATTGATTTCCGGTTCGAGCGAAAAATGGTCCGCCTATGAAGATTTGTACTGGGCGCTCTTGAATTCGAATGAGTTCATTCTGAATCATTGAGTGGAGAGGCTCCGTGTTGAATTGGCGCAACGAAATCCGGCAGACGATGGTGAAAACC
>JAHBXU010000919.1 GCA_019636315.1 Planctomycetaceae bacterium
CCTGTGAGTCCTGGTGGCCCCATCAGCGGTCCGTGATGATGCTCTCCGGCGCCGTCGGAATTGCGTTGGCCTTCCTGTTCCTCAGAAGTCTGCGGCTGGGGCTGATCGTCGTCGCCGTGTCGGCCTACACCACGGTGTTGTGCACCGCGTTCGTCCCTCTCGCCGGGGACCAGATGAACATGGTCCTGATGGTGATGCCGACGCTGCTCAATGTGTTGGTCCTCTCGGGCGCAATCCATGTCGCCAACTACTGGAAACATGCCGCCGTGGAAGACCCGCGCACAGCGGTCCCCCGCGCGGTGATGATGGCCCGCCAGCCGTGCGTTCTGGCGAGCATCACGACGGCAATCGGACTTTTTTCGTTGATTTCAAGTGATCTGCGGCCGGTCCGGCAGTTCGGGTTCTATTCCGCCATCGGTACGTTGATCGCCCTGTTCACAGTGTTGTACGTCCTGCCGGCCATGCTCCAACTCTGGCCGGTTCCCCGTCCGCGGCTGAAGGATGTCAATTCCCAGTTCTGGGACAATTACGGGAAAGTGTTGACGCGGCACTGTACGACGGTGGCCGTGGCGTCCATTCTGCTGTGCGCCGCCTGTTGTTACGGTCTGGTGCATTTCCAAACCGAAACGAAAGTCATTCGCTACTTCCCGCCGAACGCTCGCGTGGTCCAGGATTGTGCCGCGATTGAACAGCAATTGGCAGGGGTTTCATCCGTGGAAACCGTCCTCCGTTTCCCCCCGCACCTGCAAAGCAACACATCGTTTCTGGAACGCATGGAGATTGTCCGCGAAGTCGGACGGGTCATTCGAGAGAATTCTCAGATCAGCGGTACGATTTCACTCGCCGACTTTCAGCCGCGCTTTGTGAAGCCGGCCGAAGACGCGGGAACGTTCGACAAGATCAAATACAATCGACGGTCCAGCGAAATCGAACGCCGCATCAAGGCGGCCGAAGAACCGGGAACCGAGTCCTTTCTCCAAGTGGCACGTCCCATTCCCCAGTTCGAAAACCCTGGCGACGCGGGGCTGAACCAGCCTGGAGAGGAACTCTGGCGAGTCACCGCACAAGCCGGCATGCTGGGCGATGCTAATTTCACGCTGCTGACGAGTGAACTTGATGCCCGCATCCGAGAGGTTCTGACGTCGCACCCCGAAGTTCGCTATGTCGTCACCGGAACCGTGCCGCTGTTTATGCGGACCCAGGTCGCCATCCTCAAGAGTCTGATCAACAGCTTCGCAATGGCCTTTGTGATCATTGCATTTGTCATGATCTATCAACTCAGAAGCGTGTCGGCCGGTCTGCTGAGCATGTTGCCGAACCTCATGCCGGTCGGAGTCGTCTTCGGCCTGGTGGCCTGGTGTGGGACCCGGGTGGATGTCGGATCGATGGTGACCGCATCGGTGGCACTCGGCATTGCCGTTGACGGGACGTTGCACCTGATTACATGGTTTCGGAACGGAGTGTCCGAGGGACTCACACGGAACGAGGCGGTCATCAAAGCACTCTCCCATTGCGGGCCGGCGATGTGGCAGACCAGTACGGCGATCGCATGCGGACTGCTCATGTTGTTGCCGGCCGAACTGCTGATGATCAGCCGATTTGGGTGGCTGATGGCGTCGCTGATCGTCGCCGCGCTGGTGGGCGATCTGGTGATTCTGCCTTCACTTCTGGCCGGCCCCCTGGGGTCGCTGATTGAGCGCACCACGAAGCGGCAGGACAAGCAAGCGGCCGCAGCTTCCCCGGCGCCAACCGTTGTGCCGACGTCGCATCCCCACTTCGGACTCACCAAGCGCCCGATTCGACAAACGACTCGCAGAATCTGACGGAGTCGCGCGGAACGAAAGACGATCGACGCGAACCGGCCCGATCTGCGCCGCGGGTGGAGGCGACCGTGTTGAATCACCAGTCGTCAACTGGAAACTGCCCCCGTATAATCCTGCTGAACGACAAGCCGGCACTGTGTTCGAGCAAAACACGGTGACCTCGAGAGGAAGGCTGGCCGTCGGATTGTCACGGAGTCAGCACAATACGTCTCAGCGCCCGAAAGGCGGAAAGGGGACGATGATCATGAACGAATTTGTAGAACCTCTGGGCCCCCGAATCCTCATCCGCAAAGATGAAAGTCGCCAGACGACGCGCGGCGGGATCGTCCTGCCGGACAAGGCGGAGATTCCGACCATCACCGGTCGGGTCGTCGAGATCAGCGTCGAAGTCGCCAACGACGACGAGTTTCCCGTGCGGAAGTACGACAAAGTCCTGTTTCACCCGAAGCAGGCCATTCCGGTCGACTTTGAATCGGACA
>JAHBXU010000092.1 GCA_019636315.1 Planctomycetaceae bacterium
GGACGACGCCTCATGGCGGCAGATCACTCCGGAGACTCCTCGCACGGTCATCTTCCGGGAGATCCTGGGGATCGGCGACGACATTCACCACGAGCGACTCGAGACCGCCAGGCGATTCCTCGCGCGTCGATCCGTGGTCGACAATCAACGTGTGCGGCTCGGCCTGAGTCCCCATGCCCCTTACAGTCTGTCGACGGACCTGTTTCAGCAGGTCGTACAAATGGCGATCGTCGCTCGTGCTCCCGTGGCCATGCACCTCGCGGAAACGCGCGAGGAACTGGAACTGCTGAGCCGCGGCACGGGACCGCTGGCGGATCTCCTGAAGGACTTCGGCGTCTGGCGTGACGGCTTCTGGTTCGCCGGTGAATCGATCATGGAATATCTGCGCACACTTTCACTGGCTCCACGCGCCCTGGTGGTTCATGGCAACTACCTGACCACGGGTGAGATCGACTTTCTCGCCAGCCAGCCGCAGATGTCGGTCGTTTACTGTCCGCGGACACACCACAACTTCGGGCACACGCCCCATCCCTGGCGGACCATGTTGGAGCGCGGCATCAACGTGGCCCTGGGAACAGACAGCCGCGCTTCCAATCCCGACTTGAGTTTGTGGCGAGAGATTCAGTTTCTTCATCAGTTAGAGCAAGACGTTCCCAGCGAGACCCTGCTGCAGATGGCTACACGGCACGGGGCGGCCGCTTTGGGGCTCGACGAGGAATGTGGTTCGCTGCAACCCGGACGATGGGCCGATCTCACCGTGATCGCCCTGAGCGACGATGCACTCGCTGCAGACCGGTTGCAGCCTTATGACGCGGTTTTGCATCCGGGCAACCAGGTTGTCGCGTGCATGAGCGAAGGCCGCTGGCTGCACCGCTGAGGTCACGATTGCAAACCGGCCGGCATCCGTTACCTTCCCCGATAGATGAGGCAGGATAGGTTCTGGACCGTGTGAGGAACTTCGATTGACCGCGAAAAATCAGATTCGATTTGGCGAGGCGTGCCTCCCCGGGGCCGAACTGTCGGACGCTGAGTTCCTGAAGCGGCTGGAACTGCGTAAATCGACAACCCCGCAACTCAAGTCGGCGGCCGGCGAGGGAAATCCCCAACAGTTTGCCAAGCGCCTTCGCCGGACCATGACGGCGGGCAGGCGGTCCCCTCGTCAGCCGCTCGCCACGCCGCCGCTCTTGCAGCCGCTCTGGTCGAGGCACGCCTATGGAGAAGCTGCGGAGCCGGATTGCGGAAGTCCCCTGTTGACGGCCTTGCATCAACGGATGGGTGATAAGCCGACATCGGCCAAGACGCAGACAGCGGTTGCCAAACTTATCCTTCGCGAGTTGGACTCCGCAGCAACCCCTTCCCCGCTGCGACTGCTGCAGTGGAGCTGCCTGCTCATGGAGATCGGATCGGAACTTCCCGATCCGGTGCTGTTCACGTTGTGGCGGCGGACGCTTGAGATGGCAATCGCCCTGTTCGCGGAGTTCGAGGCTGCCCCAGCGCCCGTTGAGGAACGCGCGTTCGACGATCGCACGCTGTTGATTGCAGGCGAGCTGCGTTGGCGGATCGGTCTGTGCTTTCCCGATGTCCGCGGCGCCGGCAGGCTGCAGAAGTCCGGACGTTCGGCGCTTCGCGAGGGCCTCGAGGCGCTGACTGATGTCGATGGAATCCCGCATGCAGCGTCACTGCATCGGCTGCCGTTGATTCTCGCGGCACTGACGCGGTCGACGGCGGTGGGGGCAGCGAATCGTGCTCCCCTGTGGGATGGAAATTTGCAAGAGCGATTTGATGCGCTTATTCGTCACGCGGCCGGACTCTGCCTGGCGGACGGACGCATCCCTCTCAGCAATGGCGCCTCTAATGCGCCCGCATCCCTCCTGAAGACCGCAGCCCAGCTGACCGGACATTCCCGGCACAAACTCCCGATGCAGCGCCTGCTGTCGCTGGCGGACGATCTTGCCACCCAAGGGAAAAAGAATCGACGCATCCCTGCGTCTCAACCTCGTTCCATTGCTTCGATGCGCTTCAAGGAGAAGTCGTCTCCGTCATCGCAGTCCGATTGGGCCGAACTGGCATGCTTGCGGAACAACTGGCTGCCGGGCTCGGATAGTTGCGTCATCACACACCATCAACCGACGATTCAAATCTGTCTGACGGCGTTCGACCGCCTGCTCCTGTACGGCGCCTGGCCCGTTGAAGTCTCCGTCGATGGGTCCCCCGTCGTCCTTCCGGGCGAATGGAGTTCGGTTTGCTGGTTCTCGGATGAAGATGCCGACTATCTGGAACTTCAGCAGGACGCCGACAATGTGACCGTGTGCCGCCAGATTCTGCTTTCGCGTGTGGACCATTGGCTATTTGCTGCGGACGCCGTCGTTGGTCCCGATGATGCGGGCATCGAGCTCACAACGCGGCTGCCGTTGGCGGAAGGCGTCACCGCCGCGGCCGGCCGCTGGACCCGTGAAGTCACGGTTTCTCAGGGCAAACTGAGTGCCGTCGCCTATCCTCTTGCACTCGAGCAGCAACGCGTCGACCATGCGCGCGGCGATCTGGAAGTTCAGAACGAGCAGTTGGTGCTGCGGCAGGACGGTGGACGAGGCGGCGTGTACGCCCCTCTCATGTTCGACTGGTCCCCTGATCGGCGCCGTGGCCCGTCGCTCTGGCGGCGGCTCACCGTTGCAGAAGATGGGGTCATCATGACTCCCGGTGTTGCCGCCGGCTTTCGCCTCCGCGTCGGCAAGCACCAGTGGCTGTACTATCGCAGCCTCAAAAAGGGCCAAACCGCGCGATCCGTCCTCGGACACCACACGCCCCACGAAACGGTCATCGCCGAGTTTTCCACCACCGGCCAGGTCCAGCCGCTCATCATGGTGGAGTAAGCGGCAGATGAGCAATCCGAGGCGTCAGCGAGGGACGATGCAGATCATGTTCGCTGACTCCTTGAGCTCCGATCGCTGCCATTCTGCCGCGACCGCCGAAGTCGAAGTCGACAACGGATGCCGAAGCACGTGTCCTTGGCGTGAGAACGTCGCTAACGCTCTTCACTCATATCGCTGACAGCAGTTGAAACGGATCGGCCAGCATGTCGCACAAGGCGACCGTAAAGCGTGCCGCGTCTGCCCCATTGATCACGCGATGAT
This sequence comes from Planctomycetaceae bacterium, assembly GCA_019636315.1. Classification (GTDB taxonomy): domain Bacteria; phylum Planctomycetota; class Planctomycetia; order Planctomycetales; family Planctomycetaceae; genus JAHBXU01. The sequence continues at coordinate 3,132 of JAHBXU010000092.1, forward strand.
CGTACGACAGAGCCAGTGGAAGCATGAGCCGCTCACGAACCTCGCCATCGACGAGCTGCAGTTCCTTCTGTCCGCGAGCCAGACCAAGGATGCAGACTTCCGGGTAATTCACGATTGGAGTGAAGGCCGTGCCGCCGATCCCGCCCAGATTGGTCAGGGTGCACGTGGCCCCCTGCATGGCGTCGAGCGGGAGTTTTCGGTCGCGAGCCAGTTCGGCCAGCTTGCCGAGTTCTCCCGCAATTTCAAGAATGCTTTTCTTGTCACAATCGCGGACGACTGGCACGAGCAAACCTGCGGGAGTGTCCACCGCGCAGCCGATGTGATAGTAGCGCTTCAAGACGATTTCGCTGGTTTCCGGATCGAGACTGCTGTTGAACTTCGGATACCGCTGCAGACAGACGGTGAGGGCCTTCATGACGATGGCCGTCATGGTCACTTTGGGCCCGCTCGTTCCAGACCCTTGTGAAAAACGCTTGCGGGCGGCTTCCAGGTCGGTGACGTCCGCCCGGTCGTGCTGGGTCACGTGCGGGATGACGCTCCACGAGACAGACAGGTTCTCAGCCGCAGTGCGTCCCAGTTTGCTGAGCTTCTCCCGATCGACGATACCGAACCTGGAGAAGTCCGGCAGCGGCGGGGGAGCGAGCGAGCCAGCGGCCAGAACCGGCACGCTCCCGCGTTCGCGGACGGCTGGCAGCCCCTCGTGCAATGATCGCCGAACAAACGCCTGCACGTCCTCCTGCGTGATGCGGCCACCCGGCCCGGTCCCGTCGACCTTATGCAAATCAACCCCCAACTGGCGGGCCAGACGCCGGGTCGACGGTGCGGCCGGAACCGGCGAGGAGGCGTCTGCAGGCCGCGTGATCAGGTCTGCCACCCGTGTCTTCGACGGTTGTGCAACTGGCTCTGCGGGGGAATCTGGTCGCGGCTCCCGCTTCGATTCGTCAGCCGCCGCGGGGCGCGACTGTTCCTGAGCAGCCGGCTTTTCTTCGCGCGACGGTTGCGGCGCCTGTTGCGGCGACGACGTGGACGCGGCCGATGAGGACAGCGTCAACAGCGGCTGGCCCACCTTCACCGTGTCGCCCGCGGAGACATGCACCGCGCTGACGGTTCCCGCCACCCCGCAGGGGAGTTCCACAACCGCCTTGTCCGTTTCCAGATCCATGACGATCGAGTCCTTCTCGATCTGATCACCCACGGCGACATGGATCTCAGCGATTTCTGCGGATTCGACTCCTTCGCCAATATTGGGGAGTACGAATTCGGCCTCTTGGCCGGCGGGCGGTGGTTCCGCCGGAGCGGCCTTGGCCGTCGGCTGCTCCTCGGCAGAAGCCTTCTCCTGCGTCGGCTGTTCATGGTCATGTTCATCGGAAGGCGTGGGGCTTTGAGCCTTCTCCGCGGGCCGAGGATTCTCGGCGCGGCCGTTCACGTCGATGGTGAACAGAACCTGGCCCACCGTGATGGTGTCGCCTTGCTGGACGGCCAGATCCTGGACGACTCCCTCGTGCGGGCACGTGAGCTCGATGACCGCCTTTTCTGTTTCCAGCTCCATGACCACCGGTTCCGCCTTGATGGCGTCTCCGGGGCTGATCAGGATTTCAGCGATATCGGCGGAATCGACCCCTTCGCCGATGGGCGGCAGTTTGAATTCAAGAATCATCAGGCAGATCGTCTGTGAACGGTCGTGAATTGCGCGGACAATGCAAGCCATGCCTCGCACCGAGGCCTCCGAAACGGCCATCGCCGGATGATAGCGGACGAACCGCAGACGCGACAGACAGCCGAATCGAGTCTCCTCGGACCAAGAATGTGGGATCCGGCCGCGGTGGGCGATTCGTGCGTCCACTTTCGTGGCACGTTTCGTCTGCCTTGGGTGACGCCATTCACCCGAGCCTCCCGCCAGCCAGTCCTCAGTGCGGGTGGGAGTGCGGATCGCCGGGAAGGTGAAGTTGATCCCAGTGGAAGTGCAATTTCGGAAGCGTCCGAATCAGCTCTGACAGCCCCTCGTCGGTGCAGTTTCCGCCATCCAGGTAGAAAGATTCGAGGTGCGTCAGTTTCCCCAGGGGAATGAGGCCGGCATCTGTGATCGGGACGTCAATCAGGTGCAGAAAACGAAGCGCCGGCATGTGGGCGATCGCCTCCATTCCGGTGTCGGTCACGTGCGGGGAATGAAACCTGAGCAGCTCGACTTCCGGAAGTGCGGCGAGTGTCATCAGTCCCGCATCCGTAAATCTCCCCTCCGGCAGGTTGACCATGCGGAGAGACCGGCAGTTGCGCAAGGCCTGAAGTCCCTCGTCCCCGACGGGAGATCCGATGCGCAGTCGCTCCAGTTGCGGCAGAGTCCCCAGGAGAGACAGCAATTCGTCAGTCGCATCCAGGCTCTCCACGTCGAGGACGGTGAGCGCCTCGCACCCCTGCTCCAACGCGCGCCATTGGTCGGCAGTGACAGGCTTTGTGGTGCGAATCTCCGTGACTTGGCCGTCACGCACGGCGCGCACCTGCTCCTCCCAGGCGGCTTCCGCGACGGCATTGGCGGAGGCCGAAGACTCCGGCCGAGAAGCGGCTTCCGGACGGCAGCCGACGAGGATCAGAACCAGCAGCCCGATGCAATGCCCACACCACCGCCGCCTGTCGGCATCGGTAAGCGTTCGCGCGCGATCGCCATTCATTGTCGGCAGCATCTCTCAGCTCCTGTCGGAACCCGGGCTTCGTCGGTTTGCTGGGACGGTCTCGGCTGCCGCGACGATCGCGGCGACGAGTTCAGCATGGGCCGCCAGCTTGGGAACCAGGGCCGCAACCTCCCCTTTGTTTAATGTCGATGCGTGATGCCAGCGTGGAAACCCACACAGTGCGAGGAGGGGCGACAGAGGAAACTGTTGACGAAGATCGTTGAGTTCATTGCGACTCACATCGTTCCAGGGATCGGCGTCCCAGACGATGGCATCCGCCCATTCGTCGGACTCGTGAACAAGCGAATGTCCTGCCGCCGTCAACAGGTCGCCGACCGTGTCGGACAAGACGGCGTCATGGCAGACCACGCGAATCTGCAACCCCCGGCTGGATGAATACTCGGCCGGCGAATATCTGTCGACATACACCAGGTTGCGGTCTGCCGTCAGTGGGAGGGGGGGACGTCCGCGTGCAAGCCGATCCAGTTCGTCCCGCACCTGGCATACGGCCGACGCCACAGGGACACGGACGCTGTGCGGCCATCTGTTGCTGCTTCGGCCGTCTGAGTCGCACCACGGACCGTAGCAGACGATCAAGCGGGCAAGCGGAGCGGCGTCGATCAAATGGAGCGCCTCGGCAGTGGTGTATTCGTCCGGCCACTGCTGAAGGACGATCACCATATCGATTGCGGCGGCGGTCGCGGCAACCTCCCGAACGTTTCGCACGACGTGGACAGCGAGAGCCGGCTGGACATTCCGCAGGAAGTCGAGGATGTCGTTGAACAACGACGCATTGGTGCGCCCGACGACGAGCACCTGGACGGCAGCGGCGGCCGGGGAAGACATGCGACTCACCGCTGATCGCGGATATCGGCAAACCGAATGGACAGGAAGCGGAGCAGGTCGCGCGCGGAAATGATTCCCGCTGCTTCGCCGTTCGACCCGGCGACCGGCAGGTGCCGATACCCGCCGACGGACATCGCGTGCATCGCATAGGCCAGTGAGTCGGTGAGGCAGATCGACTCCGGCGAAGGAGTCATCATCTCGCGGACGGGCCTGTCGAGCGAACTGCGATCGGGCAGCACCCGATTAAGGACATCGCGCTCGGTAAAGATGCCGACCGTGGTTCCGTCGTCCTCGATGAGCAAACATCCGATCCGATGCCGCACCATTGTCTGCACTGCTTCGCGAATCGAAACCGAACCGGAAACCATCACGGGACGCTTGGGAACGAGCACGCGCACCGGATGCTGCGTGATGGATCGTTCAAGATCCGTCGCCGGCTCCTGCAGGACGGTCAACGATTGCCCGCACGCCTCACAGGCGTCGATGCCGTCGATGTTATCGGTGCCGCAGTGGGGACAAATCATAGAGGAACGTTCATTGCCTCATGTCGATCAGGAACCGCCACGTCCTACTTCACTTCCCACGTATCGCCGCTGTGGAACAGTTCGTCGAGGCTGCCCGGCCCGCTCTTGGCGGTTGCCTGTTCGACCTGCTCGGCGACTTCCTGATCGTAGCTGGGCTTTTGCACATCGCGAAACACGCCCATTGGTTCCGGCATTTCGGGCCAGCGCATCCGCGCCAACTTGAACGCGTGTCCCGGTTCCTTGGCCGCTTCGTCGTGGAATAACAGGTCATCCTCTTTGACGCCATTGAGGCTCACCACCTCGGGCTCCCCTTTGCCGTTGAGGCGGATGCCCTTATCGCGATTGGCGCCGAAGATCAGCGGCTTGCCGTCCTCCAGGTAGATGCAGTTTTCGACCTTGTCTTCCTTCTTCGACGCGAACTCGAACGCGCCCGAATTGAACACATTGCAGTCCTGATAGACCTCAACGAACGCTGTCCCCTTATGATGCGCCGCCCGTTCGAGAACCATTGTCAAATGCTTGATATCCACATCGACGCTCCGCGCAACGAACGTGGCTTCGGACCCAATCGCGACGGACAGCGGACTGAGCGGATAATCGACCGAACCGAGCGGCGTGCTCTTGGTTCGCTTACCGAGAGGACTGGTCGGAGAATACTGTCCCTTCGTCAGACCATAAATCTGGTTGTTAAACATGATGATTTTCAGGTCGACGTTACGTCGAATGGCGTGCATGAAGTGGTTGCCGCCGATCGAAAGTCCGTCGCCGTCGCCCGTGATCACCCAGACCTGCAACTCGGGTCGCGCGATCTTCAGACCGGTCGCGATGGCCGGGGCGCGGCCGTGAATGCTATGGAATCCATAGGTGTTCATGTAGTATGGGAACCGGCTGGAGCAGCCGATCCCGGAAACGAACACGATTTTCTCCCGAGGGATGCCCAGCGTGGGCAAGACCTTCTTCATCTGGGCGAGGATGGAATAATCGCCGCAGCGCGGACACCAGCGGATCTCCTGGTCGCTTGCGAAATCCTTGGGCGTCAGGACGGGAAGTTCAACTTGTGTGGCGGAAATCGTCTCGGGCATTGGAGTCGGTAGTCAGTTCGGTGATGGAGGAGTCGGTCGCCGATCAAACGGAGTCGGAAGTTGTTCGCACAAAACGAAGCGGCTGAGATGGCACGGCTGCGAAACACAGCTCAGCCCAGCATCTCGTCGATCTTGGCGATTAACTCAGAGACCAGGAACGGCTTCCCCTGGATCTTGTTGTAACCCTGGGCGTCAACCAGAAACTTGCCGCGGAGAATCAACCTCATCTGTCCCATGTTCAGTTCCGGGACGAGAACCTTCTTGTAGCTGCGGAGAATCGTCTCCAGATTCCGGGGGAACGGATTCACATAGCGGATATGGCAATGAGCCACCGACTTGCCGGCCTTGAGACAACGATCGACCGCCGTGCGGACGGCGCCGTACGTGCCGCCCCAGCTCACGACCAGGAGTTCGCCCTGGTCGGGACCGAACACGTCCTGCTCTGGAATGTCATCTGCAATGAGATCGATCTTCCGCTGCCGCGTTTCCACCATGTGATGGTGGTTCCGGGGATCGTAGTCGACGTTTCCGGTCCGGTCCGACTTTTCCAGTCCTCCCAAACGATGTTCCAGCCCGGGTGTCCCGGGAATTGCCCACGGCCGGACGAGTCGTTCATCTCTCAGATAGGGCAGGTAGCCCTCCCCGTTGCCGTTGGGCTCCGTGGGGTGCGTGACTTTGATCGGCTTCAGATCGGAGAGTTTGGGAATCAGCCAGGGTTCGGCGCCGTTGGCAATATACCCATCGGTCAGCAGAAACACGGGGGTCATATGGCTCACGGCGATCCGCATGGCCTCCTGCGCCATATCGAAGCAGTCGCCCGGTGACTGGGCCGCCAGCAAAGGCAGGGGGCAGTCGCCGTTGCGGCCAAAGTAGGACAGGAACAGGTCAGATTGCTCGGTTTTCGTCGGCAGTCCCGTACTGGGACCGCCGCGCTGGACGTTGATGATGACCAGGGGCAGTTCCGTCATCACCGCAAGACCGATGCCCTCCCCCTTGAGAGCGATCCCCGGTCCGCTGCTGGCGGTCACGGCCAAAGCGCCGCCGAAGGCCGCTCCTATCACTGAGGTGATGGCGGCGATTTCATCTTCTGCCTGAAACGTCTTCACGCCAAAGTGCTTTAGCCGCGACAACTCATGCAGAATATCGCTGGCCGGGGTGATGGGATAGCCGCCGTAGAACAACTCGGTCTCGGCCATTCTCGCGGCCGCCACAAGGCCGAACGCGAGGGCTTCGTTGCCGGTAATTTTGCGGTATTTGCCGGGCGGCAATTCGGCCGGCGCCACCTGATAGTGGACGGTGAACGATTCCGTTGAGAAGCCGTAATTCCGTCCCGCCCGCAGGGCCCGCAGGTTGGCTTCCGCGATCGACGGATGCTTCGAGAACTTGTCCTGAATC
>JAHBXU010000920.1 GCA_019636315.1 Planctomycetaceae bacterium
GGAGCGATCCATTCCATTGCCGGGCCGCCGCTCGGCACCGTGGACTATGCTCTCGCATCCCAGCGTTACGGAGAACTCCTCGAACTGGGTCTCTCGCTAGGCGTCAAGCCGGCGATGGAGTACCTCGGCTTTGCGGCGGACGTCAACAGCATTGCCGACGCCCTGCGGATTATCGACGGGGCCGGACATCCGCAAGGGACGGTCGTCCTGGATCCCTTTCATGACTTTCGCAGCGGCGCAGGATGCGAGGACATCGTGCGTCTTGAGGCATCACAGATCGCCATCAGCCATTTTGACGATGCGCCGGCGACACCCACCGCGGCTCAGCAATCCGATGCCGACCGGGTCATGCCGGGCGAAGGGGTGATTGACTTGGCTCGGTACGTCGCCCTGCTTGAGCAAGTCGGCTACGACGGCTGGATCTCCCTGGAGCTGTTCCGCCCGGACCTGTGGGCGAGCGATCCCCAGGAAGTTGCGCGCATCGGTCTGGAGAAGATGCGGGCCGTCTGCGAACCGGCCTAGACGTTCATTTGGGGCGCGGCCTGCGCTATGCGGCTTTGCCCGATCGGGACTGTTCGTTTTGCGGGAGCGTCAGACGCCGCGTTTGCGGCTGCGCACTGTCGTTTCGCCGGCCAATGTAGTAGCTCAACGACATCACCAGTCCAGCCGCGGCCAGCGCAAAGAAACAACCGAGAAGAGCCGTCTGATCGTCTGAAAGCTGCTGCATGAAACCCATGTGACTTCCCCTGCATTCCCTGTGGCGGTCGGAGCGCCTCCCATGAGCGAACGCTGCCACCGACGTACTGCGTCTTTTCCTTTTCGACCAGAACCCTCCATGTGCTGGATGTCGATGACAGCGTTCTGAACTGTTAGTCACCCTGTCGCGGCGAGCCCACAGACTGCGCAATTTTTGCTGATCACCCCGCCTTCTTTGCTCTCGTGAATTCGCTCCCAGCGTGTCTGCGGCGACTTCCCGAGTGAATTAACTCCAAAAAAACGCCTTATACTTCACCTACAAAAAGAGTTACGGCAAACAATGACTGGCCCCGAGTAATCGAGATGGCGTCTTGAATTGATGAGGAAAGGAATACGCGCAATCAACACATTCACCCCACAAACTCCATAACACGCACAAGACCCAACAACCTCACATTGCGGGTTGACGCATTGATGGCACTTCCCATACATCTCCGCAGCTTTGGGCCGGCGATTGCTGCTTCATGTCGCTGAGGGATGATGCGACCGATCTTTCCGATACTGCACCGGTACGTGCTGGGGGAACTCCTGCGAGTTTTCCTGCTGGTGCTGACGGTCTTCACCGTGCTGACGGTGTTTGCCGGCGTCTTTCAGGAGGCGACCGAGCGCGGCCTGGGCCCCCTGCAAGTGGTCAAGGTGCTCCCATTCATTATTCCGAGTCTGTTGCCGTTCACCATTCCGGCGACGTTGCTGTTGACCGTGTCCGTCGTCTATGGACGGATCGCCGGCGATCAGGAAATCACGGCGGCCAAAGCGGCAGGCATCAACCCGCTGAGCTTGATGGGTCCCGCATTTTTTCTCGGCGGCGTCCTGAGCGTGTGCTCGCTCCTCCTGGCAGACCAGGTCATTCCCTGGGCTGAAACGATGAGTCAACGGACGATCATCGCAGCCGTGGAAGAGATCTTCCTCGAACAACTGAGAACCGAACATCAGCTGCGCTACAAGCCCGAGAACATCGACATCACCGTGGAAGGCGTCGTGGGTCGGCGACTGATCGCACCGGTGTTCCGTCATCTGCATCGCGGGCAGACGATCACCGTTCAGGCAGCCGAAGCACTTGTGGAATTTGATCACGACCGACAGGTCGCCATCCTCCATATGCGGGATGCGCGGGCCGACACAGCAATGCGCGACGGCAGTTCGACGCTGTTTTTCGAGCTGCAAGGGGAAGAAGCCTACGAGTTCCCGCTACCGCTGGAAGGTGAGACCTCCAAGCCGCGACAGTTCAGCCTGCAACGCATTGAGAAGGAGCTGGTCCAGGTCGCCGATCGACGCCGCGAGCTGGAAGAGCACCGGCTGGTCGAGACGGCCATGTCGCTCACGCTGGGGGATCTGGACCGGATTGCAGACCCGGGGTTTGCCGCGAATCGGCAGCTCATTCTGGGAGACGCGATGCGCGAGCGGCTGCGCACGGAGTATCACAGCCGCTTTGCGCTCTCGTGTAGTTGCTTCTTCTTCGTCCTGCTGGGATGCCCGTTCGCCATTCTCAAGGCGAAAAGTCAGTTCCTCACGAGCTTCCTGTACTGCTTCGGACCAATCGTC
>JAHBXU010000921.1 GCA_019636315.1 Planctomycetaceae bacterium
ATCTCGCAGACCCAGTCGGGAGAACCTTCGATTTCAACGAACGAGTCCGGATCGCCGTCGCTGGCCGGGATGAATCGGACACGCCCCGCCTGAATCGAATCGAATGCAAGAAACAACACATCGGGTTCGGCTGACATATCTGCCAAGGTGCTGCTGATACGTGTCTTGTCGATGAACAACCGGCCCAATCGATTTGTGTGAATTCGATTAGCGATGGTGCGAGAGATCTCGGACTTCGGTGACCCGTGAAAGAAGAGATTCTCTACCATCAGATCCACCTCGATTCGTCCGTCGATGTAGTCGATGCGGCCTTCCGTGGGGAATGCGTCAGAACGCGCCCATTGACGAAAGTCGTCGAGCGAATCGATCCCCAGTGGAATCTCGATCTGATCCTGGAAGACGACGCATTTTGCGGACGGACTGCGCTGCTCGGGCGGCGCCGCCGGTGCGATCAAGGTGGTGCTCATGCTGGTCATTCTCCCATGACGCGAAGGTCACTTCAATCGCCGTTTGGCCTTATCCTTCGCCGCGGCGAAGATGTCGGCTGCGGGAGGGGAAGGAGCTTGCGGACCTGGTTGGCTGGTCGGGACACGATCGCTCGCGGATCGAGGTTCCCTGTTTAATGGAGTCGTCGGCCGTTCGTTCGTCTCGGTGCGTGGCGCCGATGCCGCGGTGGAGGTTGGGCGGCCAGTGCGCGCGACTCGCGGAAGCGTGCGAATATTCCATCGTGGGAGCCAGCGCGGAGACGTCACGGGTGGGGCAACTCTCGCAGCCGCAACGTCGGCCACCTTCTCCCATAACGAAAGGCGTCGGCCGGCAATTTCCGTCACCAGCAGAACGATCCCGGCGATAAACAGCCACGGGAGCAGCGAGCTGGTGCGGGCCGAGCGCGACGGGTCGCGGAGGACGGCGAGGATATCCGGGCGTTCGACCCCACCGCTTAAAGCGGCGACTTCGGCGAGCACCTCTTTGCCGGACGGTTGCCCGTCACGCGGATCGAATTCGGGCGAGTAAGGCAGCGTCAGAGCCGGTCCGCGTTTGACCTCGCCGTCCTTGGTCCGGACCAGCGTCCGCCAGTTCCCCGTGCGATCCATGCGAAACCGGCCTTCGAGCGTATCGGGGCCAATCCAGTTGAAATCGGGGACCAGCGGCGTGCTTCGCTCATCGCCTGGTGGAACGACAATCAATTGCGGCACGTCGCCTGCACTTTTTCCGGGGCGATTGGGATCAAGTTCAACAGTGATGACCGCGTCCTGCCCCTGGCGTTCGATGTCCACATAGATGTCCTGCGGGTCGTCGCCGCCCAGTAACCAGCGGGCATGAGTGATCAGGAAATCGTCATACGAATCCCAAGCGCCAAACGCTCCCGAGAACTTGCCGTCCACTTCGAGGGTGACCGCGGCGACGCGACCCAGTCCGCGATACCAGAACGCGGCCCACGGTGCGGCGTATTCGTCCGCCGACATCACGGCGGCTGTCGCGTCCGGCTTGAGATAGCTCAGGTTGTACCCATCAACGTTTGGGAATCCGTTGAGCTGGAGGTTGCCCAGCAGCACGGCATCGGCCAGCGACGATCCCGGGATGCCGTTTGGCTGCTCAGCCGGATCCTTCTCGATGAAGCTGCTGCGGGCGACCGACATGGTGTCTTCGGTGAAGAGCCGCGGCAGCTCCGACGGATCGTTCGTGAACAGGATGTTTCCGCGGCCGCGTTTGGCGATGTCCTCCAGCAGCGCGGCGTCGGGGTCGGCCTTCGTTCCCAGTCCGATCACACTGACGGTGATGCCTGTCTCTTCAAACTTCTGAAGCAGCGACTGGTAAGCGCCTGGTTCTTCGCTGTCCGCCGCGTCGGAGAACAGAATGATATGTTTGGTGGCCTGTTCTGCTTTGGCGAGTTCCTTTCCGGCGGCGACGAGCGCTTCGTACACGAAGATGCCGCCGCCCATGCTTTCAATCTTGAGCGCACGCGCTGCGATCGCTTCGGGGTCGTCGACGTCAACGAGCGACTGAATGATGTGCGGCGAACTGTCGACCGCGATGACGGCCACGCTATCCCCCGGCGAGAGCAGCCGCACGCACTCCGCGGTCCCCAGATTGGCGAGATCCATCTTGGTCTTCCCGCCGGCGACGGTGACTGCCATTGACCCGCTGCGATCGAGGGCGATGGCAATGGCGACGCGGGTCTTGCGGTGTTCTTCGCGGATCTCCATTGACACTGGCAGGACGTCTTCCAGAGGACTGTTAAAGTATCCGCCGACGCCAAAGCTCCGCTGCCCGCCGGTCAGCATCAGCCCGCCGC
>JAHBXU010000922.1 GCA_019636315.1 Planctomycetaceae bacterium
GGCGATTGCTCGTCCGCCTCTGGCCGCGGAACCGCAAAGGCCGTCTTGCACTTCGGGCACTTGCCTGCCGTCCCCGCAAGTTCATCCCTGATATTGAGCTTGGACCCGCAGGAGTGGCATGTATATCGGATGGTCATGCCGTCCTTTCAAGAACTCCGTGCACCATCATGGCCCGCAGGAGAGCATCGATCTATCTCTCGCGGGGGTCTTTCCGACACCGCGTTCAACGTTCAGCACCGGATGACAACTCAATCCCATCGACACGCGACGCAGCCACCTTCGCTCGGCACCCGCCGTCGCGGACGACAGTTGCCAGACGAAGTCGTGAGCCTCAACAGCGGAACTCATCGCCTGAACAACCCAGGCGTTATCATACAGCGTGTCGTTGACAGGCTCTACGCAACGCCTGGGTTACGGAAACAGGATTAGAAGTCGACCGGACTTCCCTGGGAGATGTTGCCCAGATTGTTCCAAGTCCGCTGGTTGATGCTGAAGCTGACCGAACGAACGGCGCCGTCCCCCATCAGGGCGTTGAGCGTCTGATCGTGCGGGCTGTCGGCCTCATCAAAGTGAACCCCGCTGTGGGGCGACTCGCGCGTGCTGAACATCGTGGCGGGTCCGCCCCAGGACCAACCGTCGGCACTGCGCTGTTTAATCAGATCGTTCACGCTATCAATGATGAGCCGCCGCTCGGCAACCAGGATGACATTGGACGTCCCGTCAGAAATGCTGCCGATGGTTGTGGCGCTATTCACACCGAAGGCTCCGATGTGCAACGGATGCTGCGTATACAGCGAAATCGTCCGCGTCGTCGTCACACCGTTGATGGTGATTGTTTGTGTGAACAGCGTGTTGGCGAGTTGCTGCGGGGTGAGGTAGTACGTTTGACGCTGCGTCAGGGCCAGATCGGCGAACGTGAGCCCCGACCCGGAGCACGCGGCATAGTCGTTCCCCCCCTTTCGCCAGTTTTGAACGACGCGCTCCACCTGCGAGTACTTGGAATCCGCCATCATGGTCTTGCGGCGTGTCGGGCAATAATAGGGCACAATGTCCGTCAGCGGCGCAAAGACCGCGTTCAAATCGGGCGAGAGTTTGCCCCACGTTCCATTCGCATAAACGTTCCAATTGAAATTCCACAGATCGTAGATCTGTGCCTCCTCCATCTGCGGGAGGATCTGCAGCATCCAGCTCGTGCCGTGATACTGAATCAGCGGGTCGATCTGCTGTTCAGGAAACCGCGCTTCTTCCGGATCGACATAGTTGCCGATGACATTGGTCTCAAACCGGCTGGCGATCTGCCCCGGTGGAAACACCAGGTGCACATCATGATAGTTGTGAAGCGCCAGGCCGATCTGTTTGAGATTGTTGATGCATTGCGTTCGCAACGCCGCCTCGCGCGCCCGCTGCACGGCAGGCAGCAGCAGCGCAATCAAAATCGCGATAATGGCGATCACAACCAGCAGTTCGATCAGCGTGAAACCACGTCGGGCAGAACGTCGGCACATAACGGCCTCCTCAGGAGAACGATCGACAGAATTGTCGGCTTTGAGACAGCGTGGGCGCGAGTGCTCAATCGCGATCAACGGAACGGGATCATATCGATCCACGCACAGGCCATGAAGATCGCTTTTCCGCACCGCCGGTCTTCACGGCATGGGCGCCGCAATCTCAAGTCCGGACGTGCCAGCCTGCGACTGACACGCGCGGCCCGCGGATTGCCCTAACACCTTGATCATGCAATCAGTTGCGAATGTTTGTCAAGGTAAATCCTGTGCTGGCATCCGGTCTGCACGGACTCATCGCACTTCCGTGGAGAGTTGGGCGGCTTAAGTGAGATGTTCTTCTTCCTGCAATCTCCTCGCTTGCGGGGCGATTGCGTGACGCTTCCCGCGCGTCCGTCACTTCTTTGCAGGGCGAAAGGCCCTGATCCGTTCGGGTCTCGTTTCCAGAAACGGGCCTTCCAAAAGGTCGATGCAGTACGGCACCGCGGGGAACACCGCGTCGAGGCACTCCCCGATGGCCTTCGGCTGACCCGGCAGATTGATGATCAACGCACGCCCTCGAATGCCGGCCGTCTGACGCGACAGAATGGCGGTCGGCACTTTCTCCAGCGAAACCTTTCGCATCAACTCGCCGAACCCGGGCATCCGTTTGTCGCACACCGCCTCCGTCGCCTCTGGAGCGACATCGCGCAAGGCCGGGCCCGTGCTTCCGGTTGTGATCACCAGGCAACAGCTCTGCTCGTCGCACATCCTGCGGAGGACGGCTTCAATCTGTGGTTGCTCG
>JAHBXU010000923.1 GCA_019636315.1 Planctomycetaceae bacterium
GATGGGCGGGACACCGAGACCGACTGTACCGGTATGACATCATTCATTGGAAACAGCTTGCCAGGACAATCGGTTGCTTTCAAGTCACCGTGCCTCAGCACGCGCTGCGGAGGAATCCCGTACTCCTGCCCCAGAAAGTCCACTAACCGTTTCAATGACTCGATTTGCGCTGCCGTCGGAGGATGCTTTTCAAAGTCCCCGACGAGACAGATGCCAATTCCCCGTTCGTTGTAAGGGTTGACGCCCGCATGAGCTCCGGCGAGTTGCTCCCGCCAGCGGAACGTGGCTTCGATCCCCCCGTCGTCCATGCCCCGCCCATTGCCAATGACGAAATGATATCCGATTCCCCGCCACGGATTCCCCGCTGCGTCCCGACGTTGCGAATGGACGCGATGAATGCTTTCTACATTCCCGAAGTCGCTGGCCGTGTGATGCAGGACCATGTACGCCCACTCCCGCGAGTCGACGTGCGGTACCCAGGTTGTGTCCTCCGTGCTGGCAGTCGTCGTCGCAACCATCGTACGACCGGCGGCCGCACGATCAGGAACGTCTGCAGGAACCTCCTGCCGTCCGCCGTACGTCTCCGGGTCCGCCAGCCGCACGCACCCAGCAAAGGCGGTCCACGTCACCACCACGGCGAACGAAGATCTCCAATCGATCCCACGCATGATGCCCGTAGCGCCTTCACAGCAAAGTAATCAGAACGGTCGATCGGTTCCATGCATGCTGTCTACAACCGCCGAAGCGCATTGACATCCGCACGATACACAAACCCTCGTCCATGAGCCGAACTCTATTTGCCGTTGAGACCTCTGTCAACAACTACCCCAAAGTACGACTTCTCAAGAGGATGGCTGCCGCACTGCGTCGTGGGGAATCCCTCGCCGCAAAAACTTGGGATGCTGTCTCCGTTCCGTTGTCGGTCGTGGGGCGGTTCAATCATTGCGTCAGGTTGGGTGGCATGGCGTGACGACGCGCACCGGATCGCCATGCCGGCATTGACGATTCCTGCACCTGCTCGCTCGCCTTGCGGCTGGAGAGCATTCCACTCGTGACGTCATGTCGAGATTGAGCTGACCCATTATCCGGTCTTCAGATGCCGGCGATGGCGTTCTCCGTCGATGCCAACGGCCAAAAATTTTCCCATCCCGACGATCAAGCCGTGACGGTTCGGAGACCGTTCCTCATTAGCATTAGCTGTTGTGCACCGCGTCGCAGATCATGCGCAGGGAACTTTCGAGGTCGCCGTCCGCCGTCTTAAACGCGTCCGCATCAATCGTTAGCGGCGCTCCCAGGACCACCAGTGGCGCCCCGTACTTGGGGGTGGCGATCGCCTGCTCCAATGTCAATCCCCCCACCGCCTGCACGGGAATGTTCACTGCGGCGACCACTTCCTTCAGTTGATCCAGCGGGCTTGGCTGACGGCCGCCTCGTGCCACGATGCCGCGGCGTTCATCATAGCCGATGTGGTGCACGATGAAGTCGCATCCGAGCTGTTCGAGCTGCCGCGCGGCATCGACCATGTCCGGACAACCGAGGTTGTCCCCCATCACTTTGACACCAAAGTCCTTGCCGGCCTGCACCACGCATTTGATCGTTTCTTCGTGAGCGCGGGCCATCACCACCACATGCGTCGCTCCTGCTTTGGCCATCATCTCGGCTTCGAGATATCCGCCGTCCATCGTCTTGAGGTCCGCGACGATCGGCGTTTCCGGGAAGCGTTCCCGCAAAGCGCGAACACCGTGCAGCCCTTCGGCCAGAATGAACGGCGTGCCTGCTTCGAGCCAGTCGACGCCGGCCCGCATGGCCAGATCGGCCGTCGCCAGTGCTTCATCAATGTTGGTTAAGTCGAGTGAAATTTGGACGATCGGACGCATGCTCGAAGAGGCTCCCCTGGCGAAACGAATTGGTTCCCAAAGATGTTGAAACGCGACAGAGAATACGGGGATTGCCCCGGTTGGTTCAACTGATCGTCCACCACGCCTCGCGTCGGAACCGTGCGGCGAGGCCATCTGCTGCCGTAACACCCTCCCCATCAGGGAGACGTCAACACCACGTCGAACCGCCCGTTTCGTTCGGCCACGAATGCCAGCCGCCCGTCTGGATGCCAGGCGCAGTAGTCGTCGGTTTCCGGATGGCGGGAGACGTTTTGCACGCCGGTGCCGTCGAGGTTCATCACATAGATCTCGTAAGTGCCGTCCCGAGCCGACGTGAACGCGATCCGCTGGCCGTCTGGGGAGATCCGGGGGCGGATATCCTGACGCGGGTCGTCGGTGAGCCGCCGCG
>JAHBXU010000924.1 GCA_019636315.1 Planctomycetaceae bacterium
TCCGATGGTAGCGGACGTCTTCGCGAATCCTCCACTTTTCGGCGGCCAGCTCGCTTCCGAACCAGCCTTCGAGACCTCCCCAGCAACCGCGACCGCAGCCGGCTCCACCGCAGCTTCCGCCGCCGCCGCAGCCGCAGGTCCCCGTGCTGTCGCCGCAGATGTTGCAACCGGAGGTAAACCCGGTGCAATCCACGTCGCCTCCTCCCCGGCCAAAGTGCAGCATGTCATAGAAGATGCCACGACGCACCTGGCCCTGAACCGCTGCCGGAGGGGCGGCGAAGAAAGACGAGACGACCAAGGCGAAAGCAGCAAGTGTGATTTTGGAGGAATTCATCGCGGGAGTCCTTTCCCGGGTTGCGTCATTTAGTGAAGGCGAGAGACCACCTTCAGCTCCGGATGATACGACGTCTGGGTCAGCGGCCGGTCTATTGTGGGAAGTAGCCGCGCGTGTCGAGAAATGTTGTGGAATGCCCCGTGGGTGTGCGCTGCGCATCCAATTCACGTTGCAGGGCGGTTTGGCGACGGTTGAGCTGGTTCACCTGTCCGCTCAGACGTTGTGAGGTTTGGAGGTAATCCAATTGCGGCTGAACTCGCATGAAGTAGTTGAACCCCATTCCACCGCCGCCCGTGTTCGGCCCCCGCAGCAAGTTGAGGTAGGGGCTCGTCGTCGGTTGCCGGACCGGATTCTGAATTCGCGACGTCCCCCGATATTGGGCCTGAGCACTGGCCGTGCAGGCGAACGTCAGGAGAAGGACCAGGCTGGCAAGGCGGAAGTGTGTCATCGGATTACCCTTAGTCAAAGTGTCAGGCTGCGTGGGACACCCCGCCGTCAGAAGCCACCGCCACCCCGTTGCCCCTGCTGTGACCAGAAGCGGATGTTCTGCGTCATGCCGCTGCCGAGCAGGATGAATCCAAAGGCTCGTTCGACCGGATTGAGCAGCTTGGCGATTGCGTTGTCGATGACAATCATCTTATCCGCCGCCACATACACTCGGTCGCCCGGGGCAAGCTGATAGTTCGTCGTCGTGATGCCTTCCGCTGTGATGGCCCGCCAGTGGACATCGAGAATCTGAGCACAGTTCGTCCCGGCCGGCGCTGGACGAGCAATCCAGATGCGCTTGGACGAGACTTGCGACAATCCCTGGACCTGGGCGATCGCATCCAGCACAGTTTCGTTTCCAGTCCACGGCAGACGGACGACTTCTTCGCCGAAGCCGCCGCCTTCCATGATAATGTAATACACCTTGCTGTTGTAGGACAGCACGTCCACGCTCACCTGGGGATCCAGTTCCCCTTCATTGCGGAGGACGTCTTCGATCAGATAGCGGACGTCGTCCAGAGTCATCCCGGCGACATAAATCTCGCCGTAGACGCCGAGCGATACGGTCCCATCGGGCCGCACCAGGTGCTCGCCGGAAATGGGCTGCTTACCTTGAACGGCGGACAGGCGGACCGCCACACGCGGGTTGACCAGTCCGATGCCGCCCTGCTCTTCACTTCGCCGCAGATAGTCTTCAATCGCCAGACGGGCTTCGTCGACCGTCATTCCGGCAACCGGAACCTTGCCGTAAACCGGACCGAAGTCGACCTTCCCGTCAGGATTGATGGTGTATGGTCCATTGATCACACGAAAGGCCACTTGCAGCGGCATCTCGACGTCCTGCTGCAACGGAGGAACGTCAGGATCGATCTCGAGGGGAACTCCGTTTTCCACCTGGATGACCAGCTCCTCGCCGCGCCGCAGTGGTTCCTTCTCGCCGCGGGTGATCGGGCCGGACTCAATCAGAAGAATATCCGGCGGCTCCACGCGATACGTCGGAAAGCTCACTTTACTGAGCTCGCGCGGAACGTCCGATTCGGCGAGCGCGTAATACTCGCCCTCCAACTCCACGCTCGCACAACCAGGCAATCCGGCGCTGGCAATGACCAGCAACATCGGCACTATGATCGTCTTGATCGGCATGATGCCCCCCAACCGCTTTCTAGCAAAGGCAGTTCTTCTTCTATGATCGGTGCGATGTGGCCGTTCACTAAAGCCGGGTTTTGCAGATTAACCCCTCCTTTCGGATGATTTCCGACATTTCCTATTGCAGTCCAGCTGAATTCGTGCAAGGCGCTCCGACGTGAGATGGCCTGCGGCACGCCACTGCCCGCGACTCGATTCTCAGATCGCCAGGCTGGGGCCTCCCCGGCCTCCGGTCGACTTCTCGCGACTTTTGCACAGCCGCCAGCCCGATGGCGGCCGCTACCGTCGTTCCTCGGCCTCCCGGCCGGGGACAAACGC
>JAHBXU010000925.1 GCA_019636315.1 Planctomycetaceae bacterium
ATGGGCAGGTTGAAATCGTGATGGATGAGCACGACGGTTGTTGCGACCGTCAGCGTGATCATGCCCCAGAACAACAGGAAGTGGGATGCCCCGGCGACTCGGTCCCGCAGCGTCGCCTGCTGCAGCAGCACATGACGAACGACAAGCTTGATCCGCTCCCAGGGCCGGTCGAATCGAGCCGCCGGCTGGCCGGCGCGCCATTTCTGCACGTGCCGATAAACGCCGTAACCGAAGACGCCCAGGGTCGGCACGAGCAGCACGTACATCAGCCATGCGTGGTTGATATTCCACAGCACGACGCGCGTGGCTTCGGCGGGATCGACCGCAGCGGCAAGTGTCATGAGAGCAGCGACGCCAGCTTGTCACGCAAAGGGCCGACAACGTTCCGGTAATCCTCAACCAGGCCGAACTGGCAATGTCGGAAGATGGGCGCCTCGGCGTCCGTGTTGATGGCGGCAATCACCTTCGCGTCGGAAATCCCCATCAGATGCTGACTGGCGCCGGAGATCGCGACAGCCAGATACAATTCCGGCGCGACCTTTTTTCCGGTCTGCCCCACCTGCCACTGCGGCGGCACCCAGCCGGCGTCACACGCGGCTCGCGACGCCGCCATCTGCGCGCCCATGACGGACGCCAGTTGCTTCAGGTCTTCAAAGGGCTCCGGTCCGCCCAGCCCGCGTCCGCCGGAGACGATGAGCGCTGCGTCCTCAAGGCGCACATCGCCGGCCGCTTCGATGTGCCGCTCGATGATTTTCGTCGCATCAACGTGCCGGCGCGCCGACTCTGTAAGCTCGACCGTTCGCGTCTCAACCGCCCCCGGCGAGTCCCGGTCCGGTTCCGGAGCAAACGACCGTGCGCGCACCCACACGACCGCCGGAGACTTCTGAAGTTCCATCACGGCCGTCGCCTTCCCGCCATAGACCGTGCGAGTCACCCGCAGGCGTTCCCCCGCAATCGACAGCTCCTGGGCGTCGCCAATCGAGGACCCCTTCAGCCGCGCGGCGAGGCGGGGCGTCAACTCCTGACTGTACGTGTCGCTCCCCAGCAGCACGACCTCAGGCTGCAATTGCTCACACACACTGGTCAGGACAGCGAGCACAAGTTCCGGTTGATATTCGGTGAGCTCAGCCGATTCGACGCAAACGACCGCGTCGGCCTGAGCGGCCAATCGAGCGGTGACGTCCGGCGCGACCGGCCCCGGCGCAACGACGGTTACCCGCCCCTGCAAACTGCGCGCGGCCGCCAGCAGCCCCGCCGTCGCGCGATCAAACTTTGCCCCCGGCATCAGACAGACAAGAACGCTTTTCACAGACTCCTCCCTCCCAGCTCCAATCCCCAAGTCACCTTATCACGGATCATGCACAGGCAGTGAACTCGACAAGAGAGTCCGCAGTAAAGTGCTGTTGGCGGGAATCGCAGTGATATTGAACTTGGCGCGCTCTCAGTTCGATTCTCATCAGTCTTTCAATCGAAGATCGCAGTAAGCGCCGGGAATCAGGCACGCTGTACGATCGCCGCGACGCGTGCCGCGAATTTGTTCAGCTTGTCGTCCAGCGTTTCCCCGTCGATGAACTCGCATTCGCTTTTCTTCTCCGGGATGAACAGCTCCACGACCTCGACGGCATTGGACGCCGCGGCTAGTTCGTCGGCGGGGATGCCGAGATCGGACAGGTTCCATGTCGTCAGCGGCTTGCGGTGGGACATCATGATATCCCGCGTCTTGGGGATGCGGGGGACGTTTTCGTCGCTGTTGGTGACGGTTGCGACGAGCGGCAAGGCGGCCTGCACGCGTTCCCAACCGGTCTCGGTTTGTCGACGAAGGGTGACGCCTTCCCCGGCGGCCTCGATGTGATCGACGAATCCGACAAACGGCAGGCCGAGTTCCTCCGCCAGCAGCCCCCCGGTCTGACCGGCGCCCCAATCTCCGGCCTCGCGTCCGAGCAGAACCAGATCGAACGTCCCCAGCTTGCGGATTGCGGACGCGAGCACCTTGGCGGTCAGCAACGAATTCGGCCGCGGTGCCTGCGCGCCCAGTTCCACGAGGCAGGCCTGATCCGCCTTGAGCGCCAGCGCCTTGCGAAGCGACTCCTCGGCACTGGCGGGCCCCAGCGACAGCGCGGTGACTTCGCCTCCCGCCTGCTCCCGGAACTGCAGGGCCGTTTCCAGCGCGTTCTCGCAGAAGATGTTCGTGACCCAGCGCGCCGTGCCCGGCACGGCCTCGCGGCGGTCGCGATCAATCTGAAAATCGCGCGGCGGGATCTCCGGATCCAGAATTTGCTT
>JAHBXU010000926.1 GCA_019636315.1 Planctomycetaceae bacterium
GACTTCAAACAGGCGATAGAGAGCATCCACTCGGTCCTGACTGTCCGCATCGGCCGGTGAACAGTCCAGTTCCTGGTGTGCGGCCGCCATGATCTGATGGTATCTCCCGGACAACAGGTGCGGCATGCCCTGGTTTTGCTGAATGCTTTGCTCCACCGCGCCGAGAAAGCCGTACGCGATGCTCAGATGGCGATAGCCGTCGGGGTCATAGGGTGAGTCCCGCAGCCCGTCGCGGGCACTACGAATCGAGGCATATGCCAGAGCGATTGCATCTCCGAGCCGCTGATTCTCCAGCGCGACCCGCCGCAGAAACTCATAATGCCTGGCCAGCCGGATGCCGTTGGACGATGCCCGTTCGGGCCGGTAGACGTACTCCTCATAGAACGTGGGGGGGCGGGGCCACGTGCCACGCGGGACGGAGTTCTCTGGCGTGGTCGTCTGGTTCTCTCTGACGTAACGCGTCACGAAGTCTGTTGCGTCGTGCTGTCGAATGTACTCGTTCAAGCGGCCATCGCCCGAATTTGTGCGATAGAACGAGGCAGTTGCTCCCTCCAGGCCGGTGAGCCGCCACTCAGGGCTGCTCAGCAAGGCCAGCATGGTGAGGTAATCGGGTTCTGCGCCGGACAGCCGGGGAAGGACCTGCTGGATTTGGTATCTGTCGAAGCTCTCCGCCCACGAGACGTCGTTTTCCTCGATTGCTGATGTCGGACGCCCCGACTTCCTCAGTGCGTTTCGAACCGCCAGATGTTCGTCGATCAACGAGTCGCTTCCGCCGTACAGACCGATCCGGCTGTCGATGAAGGGTTTCTTTCCGACCCAGATCAGGAGATCTCCCTGCTCCAATCGAAAATTGAACGCACGATCGTCGTACGCTTCGGCGAGCAACTCCTGGTAGCTGGCGATCTGCTGAATCAATTCGGGATCCAGCCCCATGCCGACGCGTCTCCCGTCGGCTCCCATCAGATGACCGCCGACGGTAGCGAATGCGACGCCGAAGAGGATCATCACCGTCAGGGCGCGACCTCCGCGCGAAAACAGCAGTTCGGCCGGCTCGACCGAATAGGACTGTCGAAATGTGACGCGATACCACTGCTGCGCGTTAATGGTTGCCAGGATGGCGTTTGCAATGCTCGCCACTGCCAGTTCGCGTCCCCCCGCGATGCCAATGACGTTCACTCCGAGTATCACCAGGACACTCGACAGTCGCAATTGTTTGCGATTCAACATGAGTGTGATCGCGGCGATCAACATGAGCAGCAGAGAGGCGCCGGTGTACAGGTCCAGATGCTTCCAGAACTCCGGCAAGGCGGCGGAATAGCGTTCGACCACATACGGGAGGTCGGAGGTCACGTATGCCCGCAATCCGGGATATTCGGTCGAATACAATCGCACCGGGGATCGCCACGTCTCCCATCCAAACGGATGGACCAGCATCACGGCCAGGCAGGCCAACGCGACGCCCGTGAGCAGCACGAAGCCGCCGTGCGACTCGCCCTGTCGTCGCCCGCGCAATTGATCAAGCCAGGTTCCCAGTGCGAAGAGGACGACAATCACACCGCCAATCCAGGCGCGGGAATCCAGATTGGCCCAAAGAACAAACACGGCCACCAGCGGCCAGAGCGACTGCGACGCATCCCCTTGCCAGCGGTACAGCAGCCGCAGCGTGAGGGCGGTCCCCAGCAACGTCACGATGTGCGGCACGGCCGTCAGACTGGGAAAACAGGCCAACGCGGCGAGGGCCGCACACACCGATCCCCACCACGTCGAGACTCCGGGCACGCTCGTTTGCACGAGCGTCCAGAACGTGAAAAACGCAATCACTGCAGACAGCAGCGACAGGCCCGCCGGGCCGACGATGTGCTCGATTCCCCCCACGAGCAGATCCCACAACCAACTAAGATTCACCCAGCGTCGGTCGGATGCAGAGGCTGAGAAAACGTCATTCGATGGGGGGAGGATTCCGTGATGCAACAGAGACTGCCCGGAGCGGACATGCACGAGCGCTTCGGTCCGATCCACTTGTGTCCAGCCGAACAGAACTGCCAGAAGAATGGCCGCCCAGCGCAGCATGAAGTCTCCGCGGATCGCCTCTTCTTCCACGAGTTCGGGAGTCAGCGGTTCCCATTCCGGGAGATCGTCATTAGGTTCCGTCGCTGGAGCAACATCCACCGACGGCGGAGGCAGCGTTGAAGCGGGCGGCAATGATTCCACATCACCTGACGTCGCTGCTTCGGGGGGCGCATCTCCAGACGACGGGGCCTCGCCAGGCTTGCT
>JAHBXU010000927.1 GCA_019636315.1 Planctomycetaceae bacterium
TTAGGACGATTCCGAGTGGTGGGCCCTTCCCTGTTGTGGCCCGGCCGGAGACAGTGACGCTCTGCGCCACAATACTGTCGCGATGACGATCAGCGCGATCCCGTTCAAAATCCATACAAGCTGCCAACGCGGTCCGCCGCTGCTGGCGACGCTTGCGGTCGGGAGGCTGACCGGAACAAGGATGGAACGCACATCGTCCGTCGCCACTTTTGTGCGGTGAACCTGTGCTTCCGGGAACCGTCCGTCGACCAGTACGGTTCCTTCCGCAACCGGCATGACGAAGCGGTCTTCTTCAACATGTCCGTTGTATTCCGCCTCCTCGATGATGAACACCCGCAGCGCACTGAGAGCCCCGTCGCGATAGGCTGTCGCGATGCGGAGCGCGGGCATGACGATCCCGCCGGGATACTCCGTCAGTGCCCGCTGCCAGACTTCACGATCAAGCTGGCCGTACGCCCACTGCGTGTAATGGGTCATCACCCCGGTCGCCCGATCGAACGTGTAGCGACTGGGGATGAAGTCCGCCGTGGCGTCTGGAGGAGGGAGCATTTCGATTGTGAGTTGATCGTCCGTCTGTTCGATGATCCGAAAGTTCTCGGCGCGCAGGCCTTCTCGCGGGACGGGGGGATAGCAGCGAAAGTCTTCAACGGACGTGAGATGAACGCTCGACTTACTGCGATGGTCGATGGTCAATTGCGAATTGACCCCTTCAAAGATCATCTCGTGGTCGGAATCCACCAGTTGAATTCCATTGTCCGACGTATCCGCCCGGCGCTTGTCGCCCAGCATATAGAACGTGCGTGTCTCATACGGCGGATCGGGAGGCGTGGGCTCCGGATGCAGGGTAAACACCAGGTCGCGCAAGCTGTCTGGAGAACCCAGAAGGTCATACGAGTCGATCACGGCACGGACGTGTTCCGGCGTGTGCTCCGGTTTCCGATGCGTCGTGAGACACCAGCGATACGCGACGCGGGCGGAGAAAATCTCCTCCTGCTGTGCCTCCAACTGTGCGAACAACTCACGGATGATCGTTGCATCGTCCGGCGACGTCGTGCCCGGTGTCGCCGGCCCTGCGTCGTCGCCCATGGATGTGCGGAACAGGGCAGCGCCAATCAACAACATTGCGGCGGTAAGCAGCAAGATGCGACTGACGAGGCGGCCCATGGCAGTCTCCTCCGATTTGACCGAAAGCAAGAATTATCTGACCGGCCGAGAGACGTGTGGCCATTCAACCGGCACCGTGTGACGATGTCAACCGATCGGACTGCAGAAACTTTACGGAAGATTCATGATCTTCGGGCCGACGTCGGTGGCGTTGAGGAGCCTTGCGGTTGCGGTCGAAGTGATCGATCCGAGTTCATGCGGCCATCAACAGCTGCGATGCCCGCTCCGAATCATGAAGTTGACTGGTGAGAAACAGTCGAACTACCGCAGTCGAGACACGTATCGCAGAAACTCTGATTCGAGATCAGCGGCGGTCAATCCGAAGGCGCGCTCGAAGTCTGCCGTCCGCTCCTCGCGTGTTTTCCATCGCATCCGCGTGTTCTCACTGCATTCCTGCAGGTAAGCCGTCCATTCGCGCCGCCGCGTGCGCATCAGGAAGCTCGTGAACGCCCAGGCTTCGGCGTAGGCTTCCTCGGCGGTCTCGGGGTTGCGGAACCGTTCGTCGTCCGCAATGAGTGCGGTCAGCGCTCCCGGTGTGCGGCTATCTTTGAGCGACTGGCGAAAGCGACTGAGTCGTGGACGATTGATCCGTCCCACTGTCTTCCAGCCGCTGCCGCTCGAATCGGGAATCTCAAACATCATCGCCAGGCCCTCCGTCATCCAGACGGGGTTGTCGGCGTAGCGGGTATGCACGCCGCAGTTGAAGGCAATCTGATGCGTCGCCTCGTGGGCGATGGTCGACAGGGAAGAGGAATCGCTCGCGACGAACCGTTGCACGTCGGCAACTGTTCGTACGGACTGCTTCGCGTCCGCAGTCGGATCGGCCAACACAATTCGGTTGGTCCGCATCGAGTAGTATCCGTGGGCATCAATGAGCGCGGCACCTCCCTCTGAACGAGCGGCGGCGGCATAATCCGCCCTGGTGCCGTGAATGACGACCGTCAGCGGGGCCGTCGGCGGCATCAACACCCAGCCTTCGTTCCGCCAGAACTTCAAAAACGCCTGCTGCAATCGTTCGAGCAGAGCCCCAGTCCATTCGGCATGAACGCGGCTCCCCGATGTTGCAATCACGTAGTGCTCCGTCGTGACGAT
>JAHBXU010000928.1 GCA_019636315.1 Planctomycetaceae bacterium
GCGGCGGCCCTTCGCGATCAGGCGGACAAGTTGAAGAAGAAGAAGGAGACGATTACTCGCGAATGGCGGCAGAAATCCAAGGAAACCGACGGCGTCGTTGATGCCGAAGTGGTCGCCGAGGTGGTCGCCAAGATGACCGGCATCCCGCTCACGCGGTTGTCGAGCGAGGACGCGGTGCGCCTCCTGGAGATGGAAAAGGAACTGCATCGACGTGTGGTCAGCCAGGACGAGGCCATCAAGCTCGTTGCGAAAGCGGTGCGCCGGTCGCGTTCGGGTCTCAAAGACCCCAAGCGTCCGACGGCCACGTTCCTCTTCTCTGGTCCGACCGGCGTGGGCAAAACCTTGCTCGCAAAAACGCTCGCGGAGTTCATGTTCGGTGATGAAGACGCCCTCGTGCAGATCGACATGTCCGAGTACCAGGAGAAGCACAACATCAGTCGCCTGATTGGTGCACCTCCGGGGTATGTCGGCTTCGAAGAAGGGGGGCAGCTCACCGAGCGCATCCGCCGTCGTCCGTATGCCGTCGTGCTGCTGGACGAAATCGAGAAGGCCCACCCCGATGTCTACAACATGCTGTTGCAGATCATGGAGGAAGGCCATCTGACGGACAGTTTCGGTCGCAAGGTGGACTTCAAGAACACCGTGCTGATTATGACGACCAACGTCGGCGCGCGATCGATTTCGTCGCCGGAGTTCGGCTTCGTCGGCAGTGCGGACGAAGAAGCCAGCTACGACAAGATGAAGAAGAACGTGATGTCCGAGATCCAGCGGCAGTTCAAACCGGAGTTCATCGGCCGTCTCGACGAAGTGATCGTCTTCCACAAGCTCACGCAGGAGAACTTGAAGATGATCGTGGAGATTGAACTGACGAAGGTGCGTCAGCGGTTGGCCGAGCGCGGTCTGGTTCTGGAACTGAGCGAAGGAGCCAAGGCGCTGATCATCGACAAGGGCAAGGGAGACGAACAGGATTCGGGTCTCGACTACGGGGCCCGGCCCTTGCGGCGTGCCGTCGAGATGTATGTGGAAGATCCGCTCTCCGAGGAGTTGCTGCGAGGCGCCTTTGCCGGCATGAAGACGATCCGCGTGGAGGTCAAGGAAGTCGGCGACGAGCGGTTGCTCGATTTCGTTGCCGAAGGCGGAGGTGCCCCCGATTCGGAACCGGAACTGGCCGCGGTCGGCGCCGGCGATTCCGGGGAGGATCACGGCTGACCCATCGTCTTTTGGAAGAGATGGCAGCAACGGGAATCGATTCCCGGACAATGTCGCATTCGGCCCGACGGTGCGGCGAACGGGCGCCGTCGGGTCGATGAGTTGTCGCTTTCAGGGCTGCCGACATGTCGAGATATGGAGAAGTCTTTCAATCTCTCGGCAGTCAGCCGCTCTTCGTTATCACCACCGTGTTGCATGCGGCACTGGCGGCCCTGTTCCTTGCCGGCGCCGGCAGTTGGCTCCCGTTGCTTCTGGGGCGGCGAGATCGCAGGCCGCTCGACTTAGCGAGTCTTCCGGCACGTACCGCTCTTGATGACGGGCTCCTTGCGTCGCTGACCTTGTCGATCGGCGGCGGCCTGGTGCTGTCGGCCGCGCTCGGCACGGCGTCGGCGTTCCTTTTGAAGCAAGTGCTCCCGGGCATGTTAGTGGCGCTCGGGTTGGGCTTGATGGGAACGGCGTTCTTACGGCGGCAACTCCGCCGGGACCGTCTGACCAGTCAGCTGGGCGGTGTGACCGTTGCCACAATCACGCTATTGCCGATTCTGCTGGGGCTCTGGCTGCATCTGCTGACCGCTTTTCCCAATGATCACGAGGGGAAGCGTTCATTTCTGTTTTCCGATCTGCATCGAGACAGCGGCTTTCACATCTTTTTGGCGTCCATTGTGGGGGAAAGCGGTCTGCCGCTGATCGACCTGCATGGTTCTCCGACGACCCCCTACAGCCCTGTGACGCACACCGGGCACGGCGTGTTGATCGCGGGACTGGCGGGCGTCTTGAACACAGACCTGTTTCAGGCCTCCACGGCGCTCTGGATCGTTTCGCTCGTGCTGCTGACCTGGGCGGCTGCCATGCTGCTGTCGTTTTCCTCGCAAGTGCCGAAATCCGTGGTCTTGATCGGCAGTCTAAGCGTCCTGGTCATTGGACCACTGACGACGCCTCCGGTCGCAATGTTGACCATTCCTCAAGTGGCGTTGGCTCAGGGGCCATTGGTTTCGGCACGCATGTATTGGAACCTGCCGCAGGCGCTTTCGACGGCGCTGGTCGC
>JAHBXU010000929.1 GCA_019636315.1 Planctomycetaceae bacterium
CCGGCAGGAGCAATCCTCCAATAAATGAAACAGCACACACCCAGGACAATCCAGGTGCAGGTGACAGAGAAGGCTCTGAGGAATCAGCCGCCTTCCCGACTGTGCCCTGGTGCGAGTCGGAGACGCGCACCGCGTGGAACCAGAAACCGAGGACAGCACATCCGGCAACAACAAATCCAATCTTGTCGACCGCCATCCAAGTGGCCCAGAAAATGGGCGTCAAACCGAGACTCAAGCCGCAACCCGCCACAAAGCGCGCAGACCAGTCGCTTCGCGTCGCGACCAGCGGTTCCCGCAGGCCGAGTCTGATGATGGCTGCAGCCGGAACGACAAACAGAAAGCAGGCGATGGCCAGCATCACCAGGAACACCAGGGCCTCTTCCTCCAGCCATCGCACCGGGACACCGGAGAGCAGTTGACGCCCTGCCGTCAGCAGCCAGGGGAACACAACCGTCCACGCGGCGAGGATGAGCCAGGATACGGCCCGGCCGGACAGGGAGCCCATCGGCGGACGACGGAGATTCGGTACCAACCATCCGAGGGAAAGCCCGCCTGTCAGCGCCATCGCCATTCCGGCGGTCACCGGCAGAGACGTGCCGAATGTCGCCAGGAACTGGTGCGCCCAGACAAACAGCACCGTTCCAGTCAATGCACCGGTCGCCACTGGTCCAATTCGAGGAATCCAGGGCGATTGAACCAGCAGACGAAACGAATGCAGCGACAGCAGCGATGTCATGGCATCCTTGCCCAGGAACACGTGCGCGAGCGATCGAGCCGATTGGCCCGTCCGAAAGACCGGGGCATTTTTACTCCATCCGGACGATTCTCGGAATATCACTTGGGGGACGTCCCCACCGCCGCGCGACGCCCGCAAGTCCCCGAGAGTCGCGTTTGCTCTGGTCCACATTCCGGGATTGTGAGACAATCTCTTGTTAAGAGAGGGATCTGTGTTGCAGCGACTGATACTCCTGTTGTTTGGTTTCGGCCTGGCGGCGGTTTGCAGGATCGCGCTGCCGGCAGAACAGCAGCCCGTCGGGGCGCCCAGCGACCTCGCGGACCTCGTCGATCGTCTGGATCACTCAGACTTTGCGGTGCGCGAGAATGCGAGCCGTCGGCTCGCGGAGGCCGGAGCCGCCGGCATTTCCGTGCTGGCCGAGGCGGCACAGATTCGGTCGCCCGAAACGGCGACCCGCGCCATGCACGTCCTCGAAGAGCATCTCCGCTCCAACGACCATGCGTTGTTCGATGCGGCAGACGATGTCCTGCAGGGGTTGGCCGACGGCGATCGGGGACTTGTGGCGGTGGGAGCCGCGGATATCCTGTCGCGCCATAGTTCGCTTCGCGAAGAACGGGCCATTGCCGCCATTCGCCAACTGGGTGGGACTGTGACGTTCGACCGAGCGAACGCCTCGCAGAACTGGTGGGGACCGGCGCCGATTCGACCCGACGTCGAATCGGCCAGACGCAGCTTGCGGCCAACGTCCATCGTCCTCCGCAGCGACTGGCAAGGCGGAACGGACGGACTCAAATTCCTCCGTCGCCTGAGTCATTGCCGCGACTTGAAGCTCTATGTTGTCCGCGGCAGCGGGGTACCTCTTCCAGAAGCCCAGAAGCTCGCAGCGGCACTCCCGGGACTGGACGTCCAGGAGCGCGGCGCCCTTCTGGGAATCAACAATGCACCGTCGCTGGATCCGACCGATTGCGCCGTGGGCCGCGTTATTGCGGACGGGCCGGCCGGCCGCGCGGGGATCCGGGAGGGAGACACGATCCGGCAATTGGACGGCGTGCCGGTCCGCGGATTCGAAGATCTGATCGAAAAACTCAAAGCCTATGATGCCGGCAAGAAGATCTCAATGACCGTTGATCGGATGAATGCAAACACGAAAGTGCCAGAGCGGCTGACCGTGTCCGTCGAACTGGGGCACTGGGATCTTCCGGAACTCACCGAAGACGCGCAAAACTTTCTCCAGAGGGTCCAGGAATTTGAGGCCGCGAGCCGGGCCAGGCAGGATCGCCCGGAACAACAGCCGACTCCGGCGGATCTGATTCCGGAACGGGAGGATTAGGTGTGCGTTTGCAGCGTCCAAGCGCTCTGCTTCGATGCGCACGCGACAACGTCCGACCCCGCCCCACGCGATCGTTCGTTACTCTGAAGCGAAGGGCGGCGAATCGCCCGGGGCAAGCGGCGACGCATGCCGTGCCTCGCGTTGTCGCTGCACAGTCCGCCGCAGTTCTTCGCGTTCCTGAGAATTC
>JAHBXU010000093.1 GCA_019636315.1 Planctomycetaceae bacterium
CCGGATCGATACCGGGACCTGCAACTGCGGCATCCGCCGCTTTGTGCCTGCGGCGGCGTTGGCAAATCGCAGGTCCAGAATAAACACAGCCCGGGTGGGCCAGTGCCCATCGGGGTCTCATAAGCCTCGAAGGCCGGGTGCAACCCCCGGACCCGCCACTCGTTGACCAGGTACGCAAACAGGCAAAGCGGTCACGTTGAGGGCGTGGCGATTTTGTGGGTTCGACTCCCACTCTGGTCACTGACAACGGTCCCGTGGTCCAACGGCGACGACACCTGCGTGACATGCAGGAGACGATGGTTCAACTCCATCCGGGGTCACTCAACTGGTCTGCAGGTGTTTCGGCAGCACGCCGCTGTGGTAAGGCGGAAGACTGGGTTCAATTCCCAGGTGGACCTCTCAGATACATGGGCCTGCATGCCGATGGAGGCGACTGATCCTTGCAAGATCGGTGCGATGGGTTCGACTCCCATCAGGTCCACTGAAACAACAGGGGCTCATGGTCCAACGGGAAGACACCGCTATGGCATGGCGGAAGTCCGGGTTCGATTCCCGGTGAGTCCACAGATACGGAAGGTAGCCGGATACGGTTGGCCGGGCCGCTCTGCTAAGGCGGTTCTCCTCTGGAGATGAGGGTTCGAATCCCTCCCCTTCCGCTCACTGACTGGCTGTGCCGCTGCTGGGGTTGTCACCATGAGGGAAGCAATCACGCAGCAGGACGAGCCGATGACATCAACTGATCCCGGTCAGCGACCAAAGAAACCGGAACGACCGGGGGCGTGCGACCTGTGCGGCCGCGCGGTGCCGCTCACGTTTCATCATCTGGTGCCGCGCGGCGTGCATCGGCGACAGCGGTTTGTCCGGCGTTACGGCAAGGACGAGATGCGAGCGGTCGGACTGTGGATCTGCCGGCTGTGTCATTCCGGAATCCACAAGATTATCCCGAACGAAAAAGACTTGGCGGAGTCCTACTACACGAAAGAGCTGCTGCTTGGTCATGAAGGGGTCGCCCGGCACGTGGCCTGGGTGAGCAAGCAGAAGGATCGACGGAGATAAACGAACGGCCCGATGGTGAAACGGACATCACACCCGGCTTCTAACCGGGCGTTCCGGGTTCGAGTCCTGGTCGGGCTGCTGATGAGTTGAGTGTCCAGCGGAAGCGGCGCTCACGCCGATTCTGGACACAAGCCCTGTGGGTGTGATGGATGCATGACAGTCTTCGAAACTGTCGGACGAGGTTCGACTCCTCGGCGGGGCACTCGAAGTCAACAAGTCCTTGGAGTGTGAGGGACAGCACGCGACTCTGCGAAGGTCGTAGACCAGGTTCGACTCCTGGCGAGGACACTGACTATGTTGACACTTTCACAATTCCGAATCCGATAAGTTCGCTCAACACGTCCATTGACTTAGCAGTCAACTCGTCCTTTGCGAACGAAATGTAGCCTAAGTCGCTGAAATTGCTTGGCAGTTTCACGGAGTCTTCTTTCAGAATCACGATCCGCTTGCCGTAGAGGTAGCTGGCAGCGCCCAATTCGTGAATTACGTTTTCACTCGGTCGCCATACGGTGTCTCCATCCACCGTCCTAAACTCCTCATCTGCGGTGAAAATGAGAATGGCACAGTTGCACGACTGCATCGTCGTTCGCACTTTCTCGCTGATCGGACGGCCCAAGTTCGGCTCATCTTGGGCGACATGATACGGGATCTTGAATTTATCCAGTATGGTCTTCAGCTGGGTAAGTGCCGGCTTGCTCTTGCCGTGGCCGACGAAAATCGCCTGCCCGAGCGAAGGCTTCTCGTAGGAGTGCTTCGTCACACTTGCGGCACCCTCAGTATTGAGCATGGATTCTGCGCCCACCTCGGGAACTGATGCGGCGTCCGAATCCTCATCCTCTGGTTGCTCGGACTCGAACTCAGATTGGTAGATAAAGGCCTCGACTGCTTCGCGGTTCATTGTGAGACGCGATGGCTGTCCCCGTCGTCCCTCGATGAATTCACCCAGTCCCGCACCGCCACATAGTTGCAGAAAGCACGTAGCTCGCCTGGAAATCTCAGTCTCGTTCTCTGTCCCAAGATCGCAAGAGTGGTGATCGTGCCATTGGGCACCAACCTCCACAACTGACAAGACATCAATGTCGTTCTCAAACGCCCACTCGATGCACGATACATATGCCGGAACCCGACGGATCAAGCTGCGTACTCCTTCGGGGAAGTCCGTGTCACTGAGCCTGGCGAGCGATCGACCGCAATCTGGGGTCAACTTGATTCTGTCAGCCTCCCGAACAACAACTCCCAGTTGCTGTAAGGCAGCGATCTTTCGAGGATCGAACGCGGCCTTCGAGAGAGTCCGGGTGCCTTCGTTTCTCGTGACCCCCGCAGGTTTACGTTGAAGAAATTGGACGATCTTCTTGATGTCGTCTGGCGTGGTGAGCTGAGGCAATGCCATCCTGAATACTCCTGTTACCTAGAGAATCCTTTACGGTCCGCAACTCCGCGAGATCGGTGTTCAGGTGTGAATGTACCCTGTGCCATGCAAATGGTCAATGTCGCATTTAGGAAAATGGTGCGACAGCCGCCCTTGTCAAGCGAAAGAAATGGGCTGGTTACGCCACAGTAGGCGATGCGCAGCTGTTCTGAGCATACACGCCAATTGAGTCACCTCGCAGTTGAGCAGCATCGGGCGAACCAAACTGACGCGGCCACTGTCCACGAAGTGGACATTGACGTTGATTGTCCAGCGGCATGCAGGTCACCCGGCAGGGTTTGGCACTGAGGTCAGTAGTCCGCCACTTGAGGCGGATCCTGCCTGTCCCGTGAATGGGATCTGATCAGGGAACTGCCGGTTCAGACTACATCTTGAAAAGGTAAAATGTCCGAACCATTCCTCCATGGGGCGGTCTTCATACAGGTCCAACTGCCTGTCGGGACTCCATCAACACCCTATTAAGGTGTGCCGCAAGGCACGATGTCTCGACGACCACTTCGTTGGGCCTTTTGAAACATTCGGCGACTGCCTGTTCGGAATCCATGGTGAGAGCGCGCCGCAAGGCGAGGTCGCGGGTTCAACTCCCGCCTGACGATCCAACGTGATCGTCGGTAGCTCAGTGATAGTTACTCTGTCCACCCCTTCGTCGCCATCGACACATGACCGACTGCCGTATTGGAGTACATGGTTCATACCCCGGAAGTTGTGGGTTCGAGTCCCACCGGCGCCACTCTCAGACTTAGCGCCGTAGCTCAATGGCAGAGCGCCGTAACGTCTCTGATTCAATACCTCGTCGGTCATTTTCAAACAACAGATCGAGGCCTGTGGGCCTCGACACGAAGACACACTCGACTGCCGGTACGGAGTCCATGGAATGAGACCGAAAGGTTGAGCGGGTTCAATCCCCGCCCCGTCCGCTTTCATGCACTTCCGGACGGGATCTCTGTCCAACACTTCGTCGAGTGCATTTTGAAGTCCGATCCGACTGTCGGTGCGGAGTCCATCCACCACCGGCGCCAGGGAAGTGGGAGCTTCCCAGTACCAAACGGTACGGCGGCTCTGTGCCCACCTTCGTCGGATCATTTTTTGTGAGGAGGTCATCATGGCCAACAAGACTTTGTTTTCGAGCATTAAGAGCCTCCTGCCGCGGACGAACACCGTCAACGAGGCGGGTGGACGCGCCTATGCGTTCGCGCCGAAGCATGCGCTGGCCCAGATGGCGGCGACCGGCTGCTTCAACGGTGTGTTCTACGCGAGCGCCCAGAATCAGCTCGACGAGATGCGCAAGCTGATCGACCAGGTGGACGACGACGTCTTCCTGGCGAAGCTGGCCGTCTATGCGCGGGAGCGGGCGTTCATGAAGGACATGCCGGCGGCCCTGCTGGTCGTCCTGTCCAAGCGGGATACGGAGCTGTTGCACCGTGTCTTCGATCGGGTTGTCGACAACGGCCGCGTCCTGCGGACCATGTTCCAGATGATCCGTTCGGGACAGTTCGGTCGGACGAGTCTGTCGTCCAGCCTGCAGCGGGCGTTCCAGCGGTGGCTGAACGAGGCATCGGTCGGCAAGCTGCTGTCGGCGTCGATCGGCAACGACCCGTCGCTGCGGGACATCCTGCGGATGGCGCGGCCGACGCCGGTCGACAACGAGCGGCGTGCGCTGTTCGGTTGGCTCACCGATAAGGAGACCGACAAGTGGGCTCCGGCAACCGAGGCCGACCTGCCGGCGCAGGTGCAGTCGCTGATCGCGTACCGTCAGGCGGAGACGGCCGAATTGCAGGCACTCATCGCGGGTGACCTGAAGGTTCGGTGGGATTTGCTGGCGGATGCGGCTCGCGGACCGCTTGTCTGGAAGGCGATTGCCCGCCAGATGGGACCGCAGGCACTGCGGATGAACCTCAACACGCTGTTGCGTCATGAGGTTCTGAACGACCGCGCCATGGTGGACTACGTCGCCGGCCGACTGTCGGACGCTGACGAGATCCGTCGTTCGCGGCAGTTCCCGTATCAGTACCTGGCGGCCTACCTGAACGCTTCGGCTGAGATTCCGCACCAGATCAAGGCTGCTCTCCATGAGGCGGCCGAGATTGCGTGCGGCAACATCCCGGAGCTGCCGGGTCCGATCATCATCGGTCTGGACACGTCCGGCTCGATGGGCATGGCGGTTACGGGTCACCGTGGCCGCGGTGCAACGAGCAAGATGCGGTGTGTGGACGTGGCGGCTCTGTTCGCTGCGGCCATCCTGCGTCGCAACCCGGACAGCGTGGTCATTCCGTTCGACACACAGGCGTACGAGGCCCGCATCGATCCGTCCGACTCGATCCTGAGTCTGTCGGAGCGGCTGGCGAAGTACGGTGGCGGCGGAACCGACTGTTCGATCCCACTCCGCATCGCCAACACGACCTACCGTGACCGGCCCTTCGCCGGTGCGGTCCTGGTGAGCGACAACGAGAGCTGGGTCTACGGTGGCCAGCCGTTCGGTTACGGTCGCTACGGATCAACGGGTGTCATGACCGAGTGGCAGCAGTTCGTCAAGAACCAGCTGCGACTGGGCGGACACGCGATCCCGCCGCCAAAGCTGGTCTGCATCGACATCCAGCCATATGGCACGACGCAGGCTCCGGAGCGGAGCGACCGGCCCGGCCGGTTTGTTCAGAACGCATGGAGAACTGACGAGAGTCGCAACGGTGATGGAGCTCACGAGTGGGAACGAACCGCCACTGGCGGCCTGAACATCGGCGGCTTCAGTGACGCCGTGTTCAACGTGGTCGCCTCCTACCTGAGCGACGACGCCAACCGCTTCGTCGCCGCGGTGGAGTCGATCGAGCTGTAGTCGGCTGGCCCGTCAACGGACGCCCCTCGGCCTGAGCAATCGGACCGGGGGGCGGTTTCGTTGAAGAACCAGAATGCCGACGTGAAACACGCCCGTGAAAACTGCACTCGTACAAAGCAATTCCATCTGATTGTCACGGAGGATGCCGAAGAACCGGATGACGGTCGAACTCATTCGGACCAGCGCAGACTCGATGAGCTGAACCGCTTTCCGTGCTGCATTCCGCCGCGCCTTTCATCGGCCGTCATTTTTTGTTTTTGAATGCTTGCCTTCTTTGTTCGGCAAAAACCGCTTCGCTGGGACGAACCGACCGCCGGCTGAGGTGTCCGCCATAACGGACGACTCCAGTTCTCATTTCTTGAAAGGAGAGACCATCGATGACTCACAGATCACCTCGCCATCTCATCTGGTCCGGTTCCACCTCTCGCATTCTCCCCCATCGACCACTTCACCAATTGAGGCTATGTCTCGCAAGCATGCATCCACGTTGACGGAAGACCTTGAACTCGATCGCGATCTGCTCGAACACTTTCGGGCGCTGGGTCTGAACACGATCGAGGAGTACCGCAGCTGGTGCATCTGTCATGGGTTCAGCCGCAGTCTGAACAAGCATTGGCGGGTGCGGATGAAAGAACGGGAATTCGCGACCGCGGCGGCCGCCGTTGCGCGGCTCGCGCAAAAGAAGAGCGAACTTCGCCGCCCGGAACAGGTTACGGTCGTGAATGGGCTGCATGTCGTCGTTGGCGTCGGTGGTGAGGATGGTGCACGACTCAATCGGTGTCACGCCTTTCTCCCAGCGTTCCCAGAGGCCGGCGAATGCAAACAGTCGTCCGCCATTGAGGGTGATGTGGTGCGGCTGTTAGGCTCTGCCGGCCGTTTGCTGCCATTCGTAAAATCCTGTGGCGGGAATCAGGCAGCGGCGGCGCTTGAACGCTGCACGAAACGCAGGCTTTGCGGCTGCTGTGTCGGCGCGAGCGTTAATCATCCGGTTTCCAATTTTCGGGTCGTCCGCCCAGGACGGAATCAGTCCCCAGCGACGCTGGATCGGTTCGCGGGGCGTGGCGTGTTCATCGAAGCGGATCGCCAGCACGTCCTGCGTCGGCGCGATGTTGTAGCGAGGGGACCACTCCGGCTCACGGAACAGGTCGAAGAACTCCTGGAGTTCGGCAGGCGTCGCCTTCAGGTTGTAGCGTCCACACATAGGGGGCATCTCAGCAGAAGTCGCGGAATGTGGCGGAGAAGCACTTCAGGAGGCATGTGCTGTTCTCCAGCCGCCGCTCGAATCGTTGGATACCGTCATTCTGTCACTACTGCGGCAGGCTTGCCAGCACGAACACCACCGCGGCTCGTGCCTTGATTTCCAGGTGAGGATCAAGGTTACCAGCCGCTTCCCGACCCTTCCCCAGCTACGCAACTGGAGCGTGTGGCATGGTTGGCTTACGAGGAGTTGGTCGTATAATCGAGCACATGACCGTTAAAGAAATCCTCGCGCAGCTCAAGTCCCTGGGCGACGACGCACGCCGCAAGCACAATGCCAAGGCCGGTGCGCCGGACAACCAGTTCGGCGTCAAGCTGGGCGACATCCGGGCGATCGCGAAGAAGATCAAGCACGATCACCCGCTCGCGCTCGAACTCTGGGAGACGGGCAACGTCGAGGCGCAACTCCTCGCCACGCTGCTCATCACGCCCAGGTCGCTCTCCGCGGGCCAACTCGACACACTGACACGCTCCACAACCTGCTCGCAAGTCGCCGACTGGCTGAACGCGTATGTTGTCGCGCAGCATCCTGAGAAGGACTCGCTGCGTGAGAAGTGGATGAAAGCGAAGGATCGTTGGGCCGCTCGTGCGGGGTGGAACCTCACCGCCAGTCGCGTGAACAAAGGGGCCGCCGATGGCCTCGATCTTGTCGCACTGCTCGATCGCATCGAGAAAGAGATGCCCAAGGCGAAGCCTGAAGTGCAGTGGACCATGAACAACACGCTGGCAGCCATCGGCATCCACGATGCCAGGCTGCGGAAGCGCGCCGTGTCCATCGGCGAGACGATCGGCCTGTACCGCGACTGGCCGGTCTCCAAAGGCTGCACGCCGCCCTATGTGCCCGTGTGGGTGGACTTCATGGTGCAGCGGCAGGGTTGAGCACGACGTCCGGCGCAGTCGCATTGAAATCGTCAGTTCGCGCAGCCGGGCCAACTGGCTTGCAAGCTGGGTTCCAAGCCATAGGCCGTACTTCGCCTGATCTCCAACGAGCTGGGAGTGATGTCTCAGCCTGGTGCGACCCCGGTTGGCAAGCAATCGTAGCCGCCGGCATTTTGCAGATCCTCTGCGGGTGCGATGACGAATCATATCCGAGTCCAAACAGCAGGCACTGCGTCCCCCTCGCGGAGACTCGGTTGAGTCCTGCGGGACGCCGCGAACGCTGGAAGTCGGGACGGCAGGTTGGGACAATATCGTTGCGGGTCGCCGCGAGGGGACAACGAATGACTCTGAACCTGGGAACCCAGCATGTCCATCCGGATTCCGACAATGGGAGATGTCGATGCCGCCATTGGTGTTGTGCATCGATACGTCAGCCCGGCGCCCTTGATTCGCTCTTATCCGCTGGAACAGGCATTGGGGCTTTCTTCAGGACGACGCGTCTGGATTAAGGACTACGGCTGGACGCCTGTCGGCTCCTTTAAGCTGCTGGGCGCTCTCAACTGGATGGCGAAGCATCGGGATGAAATTGGAGACCGTCCCGTCGCGGCTCATTCGTCCGGAAACTTCGCCGCGGGAATTTCCTTTGCCGGAATGACGTTCGGCAAACGCGTGATCATCGTGATGCCGGAAACAGCCGCGCGCGTCAAGTTTGAACTGACACGTTCGTTCGGCGCGGAGATCCGCACCTACGATATCAGTACTGATCATCAAACCGGGCAACGCGACCGGCTCACCCGCGAGATCGCCGAAGAACTGCACGCCGTCCAGGCGTCCCCTTATGACGATGCCGACGTGATTGCGGGGAACGGGGTCGGCGGCTGGGAGATCGTCGAAGAACTTCGCCGTCAGGGTCGCGGCGTGTCGCAGTTCTTTTGCCAGGTCAGCGGCGGCGGACTGATGGCGGGCCACGCGCTGGCAATCGCCGCCGGGTTCCCCGCAGCGCAGATCATCGGCGTCGAGCCGGAGGGAGCAGATGACTTTGCTCGGTCGCTCTCCGCCGGTCGGCGAACCCGACTCGACCGCCCCTCAAGTATTTGTGACGGGCTGCTCTCGTACGATGTCGGCGAACACAATTGGCCCATTCTCAAGCAGCACGTCTCCCAGACAGCCGTCGTTCCAGACCGTGCGACGCGGCAAGCGATGAAATGGCTGTATGACAAGCATGGAGTCCGAAGTGAACCGTCCGGCGCGATCGCCACAGCGGCGCTTCTCGGCGGCCAGACGCCCCTCGACGGCGACGGTGATCTTGTGGTCGTGCTGAGCGGCCGCAACGTCGACGAGCAGCGATTCCAGGAAGCGATTCACGCGGAATGACGTGTCGCCAACTGATTCCGCGCGGAAGCACGCACATGCCGCTCTCGAAAGATGCCCGACAGCCGACGCTGCTCATCCAACCCAGCTGATCTCCGCACTGAGTCGAGTCCGATTTTCCGGGCGGCCGCGAACGTGTCGATTCTCTGCGCTGACGTCCATGTTCCAGTTAAAACCGCGGGCCGTGATCCCAGTTGCTGGCGATCTTCGCATCCGGCGCGAGGATGAAGATTTCCACGCGACGGTTTCGCTGACGCGACGAGTCATCGGAATTCATGGCGACCGGCTGGAACTTGCTGTACCCGGCGACCCCCATGCGATGCTCCGACAGGCCCTGTTTGGAGAGAGAATCGACGACCGCGGTGGCACGGTGGGCCGAAAGCTCCCAGTTGTTGGCATGCTTGGATTTCGTGCTGGCCTTGACGATCGGGCGATCGTCGGTGTGGCCGACAACCAGGATATTAAACTGCCGCGCGTCGCCGTCGTTTAAGATGCGTGCAAATTCCGCCAACACCGGGTGGGCCTCCGGTCGAATGTCTGAACTGCCGGTGGCGAACAACAGGTCGCCGGTGAACTTGCTGACGCCCGTGTAAGGATCAAACTCAAACTCGGGGTACTTGCGTGCCAACTCTTCAAACCGCCGCGTGGCATCGCGGGACAGCGGGCTC
>JAHBXU010000930.1 GCA_019636315.1 Planctomycetaceae bacterium
GTCGATTCTGTCTCGGAAGAGGACGCGGAATTCCTCCTGGCCTGCCAGTATCAGCGAGACGGCCGTCCGATCGAAGCGCTGGTTCATTTCGAACGCGCCCGGTCGCTTGCGCCGGCTGGTTCGCCCGTTGACGAGTTGGCTGCGATTCAGATTGCCAAGTGCAAACTGGCGATCGGACGCACGGAAGTCGCACTCAGCGAGTTGTCGCGCGTGTTGACCGTTCATCCTCAATCCCGAGACGCACGCCTCACGCTCGCCGAAGCGCTCGTGCACGGGGGGCGATTGGCCGAAGCGCGGCAGGTCTATCAAAGTCTGCCGATCCGCAACGCGAGAACTGCGTCGCAGTGGTTGGATGTCGAATATCGACTGGCTCAACTGCAACCATCCACTCCCGAAAACTGGCAGGGAGTTACTCGTGCCCTCGAACGGGCTGAGGAACTGGGGGTCGATCCGACTCACCTGGTCGTCATCCGGGCACACCTGCTCGACGTTCAAAGCGAAAAGGCCCTGGCACGTCAGGCATTGGATGACGCCCTGCAAGCCACCCCGGATCAGCCGGAACTGCACGCGGCCCTCGCGGAGCTGTTGATGCGCGACGAGCAGTACGACGCCGCACGCGTGGTGCTCGATCAGGCGGCGGACCAGTTTGGCCCGCACCCGAAGACGGACGGCGCATGGCTCATGTTCTGGAAGCAAACGGATGAGGAGCAACGACGCAATGGCTTGGCCGCCCTCGAGCAACGCACCTATTCGGAGCAGCCTGAACAATGGGCCGCTCTCCTGGACAGGGTGTCGCGATCCTATCTGGAATTGAATGATACTGACGGCTGGTTCCGGGCTCTGGTCGGATCGGCAGAGGCAACCCCCGATCATGTCGGGCGCTGGTTCCGATTGATTGAGCCTTCCCTCCGCCTGGGCCACGCCGATGCCTACGACTCCGCCTTGAATCAGCTGCAACGGATTGAAGGTCCACAGGGACCGTACACACGGATCGCGAAAGCCATGCACCTGGTGCAGCAATCCGATCCAGCCGCAATGAAGGAAGCGCGCGCTCATGTCGATTCGGCAATCGCCGAGTTCACCGAACACAGTTCCGATTCCCAGTATCTGTATGTCCTTGGCGGTCACATTGAATTGCGGCTCGGGAACACGAAGGGAGCGGTCGAGAGGTATCTGTCCGCGATCAAGTTCGGAAATCAGGATCCACAAATCCGGCTGACGACTGCGCAGCTTCTGGTCCAACTCCAACGCGCTCCGGAAGCACTCGAACTGCTGAAAGGACTCGGCCCTACGGGGAATGCCAGTAATCCTGACCTTGGGCTGAACACCGTGAGGCTGCTGTCGCAATTGCAGCATCCGAAAGAAGCGCTCGAAGTCGCACGCGGACTTGTCGAAGCAGATGCCGCCAACCCGACGGCGCGACTTTACCTCGGAATGCTGCAGGCCGCTGCGGGAGACGCCGCCGCCGCCGAGCGCGAAATCCGCGAAGCCACGCGTCTGGCGCCGCAGGAACCCGGAGGATGGCTCGCGCTCGTCGACCTTCTGGCGGAGCGCGGTGATGCTGCGGCTGCCAATGTGGCTGTCGAGCAAGCCGAACAGGCGCTGGGCACAGACGCCGGTTCCATTCCCCTGGCCCGCTGCTACGAACTCGTCGGACGCATCGATGACGCCGAACAGCAGTTTCGCCGGGCACTGGAGACCGACTCCAGGAATGCCACGTCGATTGATCAGCTCGCAGCCTTTTATCTCCGCCAGGGGCGCGTGGCGCCGGCGGAAGACGCATTGCGGACAATCCTCGATTCACCTGAGCAGTTTGCCAGTCGCGACCTCGTCGCCGCCCGACGGCGCATGGTGCAGGCCATCGCCTCCGTCAGTTTCACTCGGTTCCAGGAAGCCCTGGAGCTACTGGAGGAAAATCTGCGTGAGTTCCCGGATGACGTGACGGATCGCCGACTTCAGGCCACCCTGCTGCTCTCGTATCCGCATCCGGAGTTCCTCCGTCGCGGGCTCGATCAGTTCGCGGTTGTCGAGCGAGCTGCCACTCTGTCGCCGCTGGAGATGCAACGTGCTGCCGCCGCCTGCGACCAACTGGGAGACACCGCCGCCGCGGATCGGTACTGGCATAGCGTGCTGCACCAGGAGCGTCCCTCACCCCAGGCAGTTGCCGCCTACTTACGACGTGAGCTCAACCGCGGGCAGGTGTCCGGTTTGGCACGATGGGTTCATGACCTCGAACAGTCGAAGCTGCCGGAT
>JAHBXU010000931.1 GCA_019636315.1 Planctomycetaceae bacterium
GCCGCACGTCGGCCGATTCCAGTTGAGCCGCAATCTCCGCGAGTTGCGTCTCAATCGTCTGAATCTCTTCGGTGTAGCCGGCGATGGTCTTGTCGACGGAGGCGTGCAGTCCCTGGTCCTCAAACAGGACCTTGACGATCGGCAACACGGCCGTCAGATTTCCGCCCCACACGAGCGCCACCATCACGCCGAACACGACGGAGATCGCAAACTGCCGCCGGTGCGGCCATAAGAACGGAGCAAGGCGAGCGAGGCTTTCCACGGAATCCTTCCGGGGTTCGAGCAAAGACAGCAGGATGGTCGCTGAGCAGCGCGGGCGGATTAAACCGCGATCGTGCGGTTCTGTCCAGATGGATCGGCACAATCGGCCGAGGGGGCTCTTCCGCGTCAGCCTTCACCTGACACCCCAACACATGCACGTAACCCACAACCTCATCGAGCGTTAGACACGGAGACCTCGCATGTGCTCCGAAGTACGGCTTCCTCAGGGCGGAAAGACGAAAGAGTTGGAAAGACATCTGATCTGAACACAGTTCCGGAAGATCTTCACGTCACCGACGTTCTCTCAATAAGACAACCCTGTGCCGAAGGAGACCCTGCCGTGAGACCGTGGCGCAAACACCCTGATCTGTGCATTCTGGGCATTCTCGTCGCTGGCGTCTTTGCCTTCCAACACGGCAAAGAGTCATTAGCATTTGCCGAACAAAGGCTTACAGAGATCAAACAGTTTGCCGTGCAGAAGTTTGGAACGCCTGCCGGACTCGTTGACACGGCTCTGAT
Source organism: Planctomycetaceae bacterium (assembly GCA_019636315.1). GTDB lineage: Bacteria > Planctomycetota > Planctomycetia > Planctomycetales > Planctomycetaceae > JAHBXU01. The sequence continues at coordinate 781 of JAHBXU010000931.1, forward strand.
CGATCCGACATCGGGCGGCGAAGCGCCAGAACGAACGGATGTCCTGTCAACCTCCCTCGGCGCGCCAGTCGCCGGGTCGCAAGCCGAGCTTCTCGTGGACCCGCGACTTCCCCAAGTCAACTCCTCAACATTTGGCGGCCAGGTTTTCTACCACCCTTGTCCACGCTGAAGGGAGTGCGCAGGAGAAGCGGGGGAGCGCTCTCAAAGTCTGGGTTCAGTCGTTGTCCATTCCGCAGAGCGTTACTGACCCAGGCGAAGACACGGCGCGAACCGAACGGTGATCACTCGGAACATGGCAGGGACAGCATTCGCCCTGTCGCGGTGGCCGGAGCGCTCAATGCACCGACTCGTGCTGCACAAACTCGTCGAGGTGTTCGAGCACGTACTTGATCTGGGCAGGGTCGATCGGTTTGGAGACGTGATGGTCCATGCCTGCGTCCCGCCCGGACTTCATGAGTTCCTCAGCCGCATGCGCCGACATGGCGATAATCGGGAGGCGGCGTCCTGAAAGGGCTTCCCTCTCGCGAATGGCGCGTGTTGCGTCGTAGCCGTTCATCTCCGGCATTTCAATGTCCATGAACACGACATCGAATTCGCTGCTTTGCACGAGTTCGACCGCTTCGCGCCCGTTTCTGGCCGTCTCGACGTCGTGGCCGAGGAACTCAAGGAGTCCGCTGGCCACTTCACGGTTGACGGCGCTGTCGTCGGCGACCAGGACGCGGAGTGAAACCGCAGCGAGTGCCACCGGCGCCTCCTCACGTGTGGGAACGTTGCAGGTCGTTCGACGGCAGGTCGGTGACGACTCCGGCGTCATTGTGGCACACTCGCTCAGGAGATGCTGGAAGTCGGCAGAAGTGACCGGCTTCATGAGGATGTGGTCGGCGCCCCACTCTCGGAACTGGCCCGCCGATTCCATCTGATCCACAGGCGTCAGCAGCACCAGCGGACAATCGGCATCTCCAATCATGGTCCGGAAGTCGACGAGCCAGCGGGGTTCAATGTCCGCATCGGCGCGCGCATCGAGAATCAGGATTATGATAGGACGGTTGTGCGCGGCCGCTTCGACCCAGGCAAGTTGAGCTTCTTCGGCATTTGACGCCGTCGTGACACTCACCCCGCACTCACCAAGCATTTCGGTATAGGCGGCAGACGCACTGCTGTTTTCAGAGACCAGCAGAGCGCACCCCGGAGGCCGCGGCGGCAGCGCCCCCTTGGGGCCATTCCCATCGTCGAATGTTGCAAGTGGGACGACCACGTGAAAACTGCTGCCGACGCCGAGTTCGCTCTCCACCCACAGGCTCCCTTGCATGAGGGCGACCAGTTCCGTGGAGATGGATAACCCCAATCCGGTCCCCCCGTATTGACGGGTCACCGACGTGCTGGCCTGATTGAACGCCTGGAAGATCGCCTCCTGATGCTCCTTGGCAATGCCGACGCCCGTGTCCTGCACCACCAGATGGATCGCATGC
>JAHBXU010000932.1 GCA_019636315.1 Planctomycetaceae bacterium
CGGTCGCGATTGTCGGTGGATTGGCCTCCACCTGCGAGCCGCAGGAGCGTTTCCTACTGACCACTGAGGCGGCGTCGGAGCGGGAATACGACGGCCACACCGTCGATGAGTGGCGAGAGGCGATCAAGTCGATTGACTTCCAGTCACGCACGGCGGCCGAGGCCGTTCCGGGGCTGATCGAACTGGTGCAGGACCATCGGCTGCCGTGGTTTACTAGGAAGCAGGCCGCGTTGACACTAGGGCGAATCGGTCGTCCGGCCGAGTCAGCCGTCCCCGTGCTCATTGTGTTGCTGGCGGAGCCGGACCATTCGGAGGGGTCTCCCACAGCCGACTGGGCGGCCAAGGCGCTTTCTCTGTTCGGCCCTGTCGCCGCTCCGGCTGCACCTGCCTTGGCCGACCTCCTCGACGATGTGCGGCGTTCTCATCTGGATCGACTTTCGTCTGTCGAGGCGCTCGCTCGGATCGGGACGGCACATGAAGCGGCTGTTCCAGCCTTGATCCGTCAGGCGGATCGCGGGACCGAAGGTGAGATCGCGCGCGGCACTGATACGCATGATGCGGGCGAACTCTGTGAAGCTGCGGTGGACGGCCTGGCGATCGTTGGAGCCGCCGCCGCCCCAGCCGTGCCTGCACTCATCCGGATGAGTCGTGAAGATTCCTCTCGATTGCGGAAGAAAGCGGCGGTCGCTCTGGGGGGGATCGGACCGGCAGCGGAGATTGCCGCGCAGGCCCTCACGGAACTCGCCTTGTTTGATGATTCGCCGGAAGTCCGAGGTGCCGCGGGCGCGTCGCTGGCCGCCATTGGCGATTCAGGAGAACTGGCCCTGCGAAAACTACTGAATGATCAAGATGCTGCCGTTCGCCTCCTGGCCGCCGAGTCGATGAAACTGCTGCCGCGGAGGAACGAACGGACGGTGACCGCCCTCCGGACGTCGCTCCACGATGTGGATGCGACGGTCCGCATCGCGGCTGCCGAATCGCTCTGGAAACTGACGCGCTTCGCCGACCCACTGTTCCCCATCATCTTTGACCTGTTGACCACCGAAGATCGACAGCAGCGCATCCGTGCGTATCGGCTGTTAATCAGTCTGGGACCGGCGGCAGGACCGGTACTTCCCGAGTTACAGCGGCTCACGCGCGATGCCCGGCCCCATGTTCGACAGGTTGCGGAGAAATCGCTGGCCGAACTGGCCGAAGTGATTCCGAACAAAGCCGCAGGCGACGCATCCACACCGTAGGTTTCCCTCCGGACTTCGTTGAGCGGTCCGCAGTTGGTAACCCGGGTTATCCGAGAAGCCCGGGGATGGGTTCGCCATGGTAGATCGGATGCGGTCGATCGGTCGCGTCCTTCCATACGGCCGTGGGAGGGATTCCAAGCGACTGGTAGATCGTCGCGGCCATGTTCTCGGGTGTCTGAGGGTTGTCCTTGGGATACCCCCCGTCGGCGTCCGATGAACCAATGACCGTTCCTCCCCGCACGCCGCCGCCGGCGAAAAACACGGTCTGAACAGCGCCCCAATGATCCCGTCCGGGGAGTGGATAATGCTGCGGCAAGTGTGAGATCTTCGGGGTGCGCCCGAACTCGCCGGCCATCACAATCAGTGTGTCATCCAACCGGCCCGACTCATGCAGATCATCGAGAAGTGCGGAAACTGCCCGGTCGGTAGGCGGCAACAACTTGTCCTTCAAGTGTGGAAATGCATTGCCGTGCGTATCCCAGGTCTCGTCGTTGCCCAAGTTGACCTGCACCAGATTGACGCCGGCATCAATCAGCCGCCGGGCCATCAACAGCGACCATCCGAATGCATTGCGACCATATCGGTCCTGTGTTTCCGCATCCGCTCGCGTCACGTCGAAGGCATACTGAACTGTCGAGTCGTTGAGGAGTGAAATCGCTCCTTGTCGATAGCGATCGAAGTCCTCGCGATTGACGCGCGCGTCGAGGCGGCGTCGCTGCTGTTCCAAATGATCCAACAGAGCAACACGTTGCGAGAAGATGTTCCGCGTCATTCCGTGCGAAAGCGTGAGATTCGGGGCCTGAAACACACGCTCGTCGACGTCGCCCCGCTCCTGATGATCAAACCCGAATTCGGGGAAAGCACCGTACGACGTTGAGTGAAACGGCGACGCCTCAATAAACCAGGGATCGCGGTGCGCACCCATTTCGCCGCCGAACTGGCCGGGAAGCACCCGGCCAGAATAGTGCACCAGACGTTCTGGCAGGACGACCGCCGGCGGCAGATTGT
>JAHBXU010000933.1 GCA_019636315.1 Planctomycetaceae bacterium
CGACACGGGATCACGTGGACTGCGGCACGCGAACTGGATGAATCCTGCGAACCGTTCATGCGAATCGCGCTAGCCCAACTAAATCCCCTCGTCGGCGATCTCGGAGGCAACTCATCGAAGATCGCTCATGCCGCCGCACAGGCCCGCCGCGACGGCGCCGACCTGCTCGTGACGCCCGAACTGGCTGTTTGTGGCTATCCGCCCAAAGACCTGCTGCTGCGGGCCGGATTTGTCGCCGCTTGCGACCGGGCGGTCGAATTGCTGGCGCAGCAGGTTCCCACCGATCTGGGTCTGCTGGTCGGTCATCCAACCACACGCGGTGTCCCCGACGGTCAATGCGCGAATGCCGTGAGCCTGCTCGTGGACGGAGCCGTCTCCACGACGGTCCACAAGTACCTGCTGCCGAACTACGACGTCTTCGACGAGCAGCGGTACTTCCGAGAAGCGGACAGTGTCGCACCGATCCGTTTCGGCGGGCTCACGCTCGGTGTGCACATCTGCGAAGACGCTTGGTGGGGCGTCCCCGAGACCTTCTATCACCAGGATCCGTTCCAGCGGTCCGACCCTGTCGAACGACTCGCGAGGCAGGGAGCCGACCTGTTGATCAACCTCTCCGCCAGTCCGTTTGAGGTCACCAAACCGCGGCGACGATTGGAGATTCTACAGCGTCATGCGACGACACACAGAAGTCCGTTCTTGTTCGTTAATCAGGTCGGCGGCAACGACGATCTCGTGTCCGATGGCCACAGCCTCGTCCTGAACGCGCAGGGGCAACTGCTCCGCATGCTCAAAGGGTTTGAGACCGATCTGCAGATCGTCGACACCGACGACTGGGGGGATCCAAATCCCTTCACTCCGCCGGCGCGCGAGTCGCTGCTCCTCGACGCTCTGACGTTGGGACTCTCGGACTATATGCACAAGTGCGGCTTTCAGGAGTGCGTGCTCGGACTGTCCGGCGGCATTGACAGCGCGCTGGCGGCCGCCATCGCTGCCCGCGCCGTCGGTCCGGAACACGTCCATGCCCTGCTCATGCCCAGCCGCTACAGCAGTCAGCATAGCGTCGACGATGCGCAACTGCTGGCCGAGAATCTGGGGATCGACTGGCAGACCATTCCCATCGACGCCATCCACGCCGCCTATGAACACACAGACATTGTCAGTGCCGACCTGGCATCGCAACCCGCCGGTCTGGCCGATCAGAACCTGCAGGCCCGCATTCGCGGAGCGCTGGTGATGATCCGCAGCAACCGGCACGGCTGGCTGGCGTTGGCCACCGGAAACAAGAGCGAACTGGCAGTCGGATACTGCACATTGTACGGCGATATGGCGGGAGGATTCGCCGTCCTGTGCGACTTGTTCAAGCGGGATGTGTACGCTGTCTCGCGGCACATCAATACGATCGAGGGCAAGCCGCTGATCCCTGAGCACATCCTCGATAAAGCGCCGAGTGCGGAGCTGGCGCCGAACCAGTTCGATCAGGATACGCTTCCCCCCTATCCGCTGCTCGATGCCATTCTGGAAGGCTTGATCGAACACGAGGAATCCATCGCGGCACTCAGCCGCCAGTTCCCTGCCGAGACCGTCCGTTGGGTGGCCACGCGGCTCGATCGCAACGAATTCAAACGCCGCCAGATGCCCCCCGGCATCAAGCTGTCGGAACGGGCCTTCGGCAGCGGCCGCCGCATGCCAATGGCCGCTCGCATGTCACTCGACTTTGATCCCTGACACTCTGTTAATTCCCGTTCCCTGACTCCTGAATCCCTCCTTCCGTCCACTCACGCACGAATGCCCGACTTCCAGGATTCCGAAGCCGCACGTCCTTCGCCGGGAACACCGCCGCCGCGCGACGAAGCGGCCGCCGCATTTGTCCGGCTTGTGGAAGTCATCGCCCGTTTGCGCGCTCCCGACGGGTGTCCCTGGGATCGCATCCAGACATTGGCCAGCATCAAACCCTACACGTTGGAAGAAACGTACGAGCTCCTGGAGGCGATCGACTCCGACGACAACGAGGCGATTGCGGAGGAATTGGGCGATGTGCTGTTGCAGGTGGTGCTCGATGCCCAGATTGCCGCGGATGAAGGACGGTTCAATCTGGTCCACGTGATCGACGGTATCACCGAGAAAATGATCCGCCGTCATCCACACGTGTTTGGGAACGCGAACGCACAAACGACAAGCGACGTCCGCGCTCACTGGGAGTATGCCAAGCAGACGGAGAAAGACCGCCAGTCGGTGCTG
>JAHBXU010000934.1 GCA_019636315.1 Planctomycetaceae bacterium
TCAACAATCTGAATGGTGACCTGAAGATCACGCCGCTCAACGTCGGCTTCGCGGCCTACTACGAATCGGCCGGCCGCGTCGATCTGATGGAGAAACACAAAGACGAAAAGCCCGTGTTCATCAGCGGCAAGGACGTCCGAGCGACGTTGCAGAAGGGCGAACTGGTGGACCCCCGCATCATGCGCGAAAGCACGTCCCAGATCCTCGCTGAGGCGATGGGACAGGGGAAATAGCCGCCCCTGCAACCACCGCGACACATCGTCTAACGTACGGGATCGATCCTTCTGAGGAAAGTTGGATCGATCCCGTATCGATTGAATGTCCGAGAACTCGCCCGGCGTATGTCAACGCCGCTTTCCTGCTGAAACCGGCGCGGTTTACGCGTAGATTGTCCGGCCGGTGGAATGCAGGTCGTCGCAGGCGATGGCCAGCCGTTCGGTCACGCCGGTTTCCGCCTTCTTGAGATATGTCCGGGGATCGTAGAGCTTCTTGTTGCCGATCTCGCCGTCAATCTTCAGGACGCCGTCGTAGCTCTTGAACATGTGATCGACGATCGGCCGCGTGAAGGCGTACTGCGTGTCCGTATCGATGTTCATCTTGACGACGCCGTAGGCCAGCGTCTCTTCGAGTTCATGCCGGGGAGTCCCCGACCCGCCGTGGAAGACCAGGTCAAACTCCGCCGCGGCTCCGTGCTTGGCGATCACGGCCTCCTGTCCCCGCTTGAGGATATCGGGCCTCAACTTCACTGCGCCCGGTTTGTAATGCCCGTGCACATTTCCAAACGTGGCGGCAAACATGTACCGGCCGAGACCGTGGAGCGACTCGTAGACGGCCAGCATGTCGTCGGGAGTGGTGTAGAGCTTTTCCGCCGGCATGTCGGAGTGGTCCATGCCGTCTTCTTCGCCGCCGACGACGCCCGCTTCAACCTCCAGAATGATTTCGCACTCCGCACACAGCTTGAGCAGTTCCTGACTCAAGGCCATGTTCTCCTTGAGCGGCAATTCAGACGCATCGAGCATGTGCGACTGAAACAGATTGCCGAGCCCCTTTTCGCGGCGACGCCGGGTTTCCGCAATCAGCGGCTTCAGAAAACTGTCCACTTTGCCCGGCTGGCAATGGTCCGTGTGCAGGCCGATGAGCACGTTGTAGTGTTCCGCCAGGCGGTGCGTTGCTTCCGCCAGTACGATGGCTCCCACGACGGCATCCTTCACCCCCAGGCCTGAAGCGAACTCGCCGCCGCCCGTCGAGACCTGGATGATTCCGTCTGACTTCTTGTCGGCAAATGCTTTGAGCGCTGCATTCACGGTGATCAATGATGTGACGTTGATCGCCGGATACGCATAGTTTCCCGCTTGAGCCGCGTCGAGCATGGCGGCATATTGCTGAGGCGTGGCGACAGGCATGGAACGGCTCCTTCAAGGTAAGTTGTGTGAAATCTCTGGGGGCGGTCTGTGAGAACCGCAGCGGCTGTGCACCGTCATCGCTGCGGTCCAAGGTGAATCACCGGCGCCGGGCGATTTGCGGTGGCTGCCAACAAGAGTCACTCCGGGACCGGCGGGTTTCCATCGCGGGATCATGTTCATCTGACCCGACCATCCGGGCGCACCGGCTCTCTGAATCAGCAGATAGTCCGTCGGCCGAGCGCGTCACGGCGGTGGGGAATCGGACTTTCGTCCGGGCCATGAGAGGACTTTAGGCAAACTCGACGGCAATTCCAAGAGATTGCGGCGCGGTCGGCCGGGATCGGCATCAAACCCTCCTGCGGTCTGCACCTGCACGGGGCTGAGCGCCGTGACCATCAAATCGTCGATTCGCACGTCACCGTCCCCGTTGAGTTCGATGATGAGCTGGTAGTCGCGGCTCGCCGCCACTTCGCGAAGGATGCGGAACGGCTGCCACTTGCCTTTCGGCATGGATGATTGCCAGCGCAACGCGCCGACGGTCCCTTTGACATTGTCGTAGATCATCAAACCGTCCGGATGGTTGGTGATCGCACGCTCCACCCGCACATGGCCGCTCGCAATGACGACCTGTCCGGCTTGAACAGAGATGGGCGGCGAAGCGATCCAGACCTCCGGCATGGAAGACAGATCGGCAGTCCCTTTCGAGACGGATTCCGAGAGCAGACGAAATGCGTACTTGCCGGAATGGGCGTCGGGGTGCAGTTCGGTCCTCCGAATCTCTCCGTCCTGCGGTTCGGACGTCCAGCGATTCCACTCGACGTTCACGGTGTCAAAG
>JAHBXU010000935.1 GCA_019636315.1 Planctomycetaceae bacterium
ACCGGCATCCGGGGTTTGAGAATTGGGTGCAACAGTTCCAGGAGCACCTGAGCTGGTATCGGGGGAAGCATAACGTCAAGGCGGGAGCTCTGCTGATCCGGGTGGTGTTCAATGACCGGCAGGCGAATACAGCGTTGTTCGGCAGTGCGAATTTTTCGAACCGGTATACGAATCATCCGTACGCTGATTTCCTGCTGGGTGCTCCGACGACGGCATCGCGGGCGTTTCCTCCGGACTTGATTCAACGGCTGCGATGGGGCTACGACTTCTTCATCACGGACGATTACAAGATCACGCCGAAGCTGACATTGAACATGGGAGTGCGGTATGAGTTGCATCCGGGATGGAGCGAGCGCGCGGGGCGGCAGGCGGTGTTCGATGTGGACACGGGGAAAATCGTGGTGCCGGATGGATCGTTGAATCTGGTGAGCCCGCTGATGCCGAGAGGGTATGTGGACGTTGTGGAGGCGAGTTCACTGGGGTACAGCAAGTCGACGCTGCTGACGACGGACCGATACAACTTTGCACCGAGGCTGGGGCTGGCGTACCGGCCGTTTGGCCCGAATACGGTAGTCCGCATGGGGTATGGGATTTTCTACGATGTAGTGGCAAGGTCTGTATCGGCGGGTGCGGCTCCGTTTGTGCTGAATGAGCCAGCATTCAACAATCCGGTGGGCGTACCGGAGATTGTGTGGCCACGGGTGTTTCCTTCCACGGCGGGAGGGCTTTCGACCGTGGGATTGCCGGCGGCGTACCGGAAAGATCTGCGGACGCCATACAGCCAGCAATACAACTTCACGCTGGAGCATCAGAGGTGGGACACGGGCTTCCGGCTGTCGTACATCGGGACGAATACGCGGCAGGGGGAATGGGGATACAACATCAATCAACCGGCGCCGGATAACCGGCTGTTTGTGGATAAGCCGCGGCGATTCCCGACGTACCCTGGGATCACCTACATCTCCAATGGCGGAGGGCATCAGTACCATTCGATGACAGCGGAAGTGGAACGACGGTTCGCGAAGGGGTTATCCTTCCAGTTCTCGTATGTACTGGCACGCGACATTGGCGACCTGGAGCGCGGCGAGTCACCGGAGAATGCGTATGACCGGCGGCGCGAGCGGGCGGTGTGGCTCGACATACCGACGCATCGCGTGACGGGAAATTTTGTCTACCAACTGCCATTCGGGCGCGGAAAGAAGTTCCTGAACAGCAGCCGGGTAATGGATTTGATCGCGGGTGGATGGGAGTTGAGCGGGGTGTACAGTGTGTACTCGGGACAATTTTTGACGCCGCAGTGGACGGGTCCGGATCCGACGGGGACGGCGTTTACGGGCAGCAGGACTCCGGCACAGGTGACGATCCGGCCGAACCATTTGCGCGATGCGAATCTGCCATTCGATGAGCGGACAGTGGCGCGTTGGTTCGATGTGACGGCGTTTGGGGCTCCGACCGCTGGATCCTATGGAACGTCGGCAAAGGGCGTAATTAAGGGGCCGGGGTCGAATATCTTCAACGCAGGAGTGATGAAGAATATTCGAGTACATGAGAAATTCAACGTGCGGCTGGAGCTGACAGCGACGAATGCATTCAATCATCCAAACTGGGCGAATCCGAATACGAACATCACGGCGCTGGCACAAGTGGGCGTGATCAGCGCGACGGGAGGCGTGGCCAGTTTGGATCAATCGGGGGCTCGGAACCTGCGGTCGGGTTTGCGACTGGAATGGTAGAGCGTTCCGAAGGACTATTGGCGCATCAAACGGCGGCGGAGAGAAGCTCCTGCACGGGGGGCTTGCCTCGCCTGGCGTAGCGAATTCGGCCGTCCGGTCCGATGACGTAGACGGTGCGTTTGGCGACGATGCCGTTGGTGTGATAGAGCTTGCCGACCTTCTGTCCCTGGTCGACGAGGAGCGGGAAGGGGAAGTTGAATTTGGCTCGGAATTTGGTATGGCTTTCCGCGCTTTGGGGATTCATGCCGTAGACGGCGATGTTGCGTTGCCGCAATGCGCCCCATTCGTCGCGTAGTTCGCAAAGCTGTTTGCGGCAGACGGAGGTGTCATCGCCGGGATACCAAACGAGGACGACGGTTCTCCCGCGCAGGGCGCGGAGGGAGACGAGGTTGCCCTGGTCATCGGGCAGCGAGAAATCGGGCGCCTCGCTGCCCACTTCGAGCGGATCGGAAATCAGCCAGGAAAACATCGCCGCCGTCCTGCGATGAGCAGTAGTCCTACGA
>JAHBXU010000936.1 GCA_019636315.1 Planctomycetaceae bacterium
GACCAGTCGGCACGTCAATTCGGCCAGCGTCGTCGTTTCGGTCGGCATCGCAGATTTCCTCGTGCGGCAGTCGTATCACGTTTCAATCGTGCAGAGTATGGCGGTCAGATGGTCGGACCGTCCACTGTTGCGCCGCAACTTCCGAAGGCGACGGCATTGCCGTCCCTCAACGGTCGTCTGGTTTATCAGTCGCGTCTCGTGAGGGCCGCGACTCGTGAGGGCTTGGGGGCACGATACTTCATTCGTCCACGGCAGGGTCGTTTGTTGGGGACAGGACCACGTCGCCCATTGACGAACGTAACGTCAAAGAGCACGCAGTGCTGAAAACTCAGGGTTGTTTGCCCAGACTGACAACCACGCAAATCGGGTGCGGATCTGGCGTCGTTGGATATCGGGCGCAACGCGATGGCGGCCTCCAATTGCCTGTGAAACAAATTTCGTTTCCGATACATTGGAATTGGCGCGGCCCTCAAGCAGTCCACATTGTCGACGATTTCCAGCGGTTCGCGTCGGCGGAGCGGGCCAGCGTTTGCCATCGGAAGACCACTCCCCCTGGGGAAGAGGAAATATGCATCGCGATCCCTATCAGCTTTGTCCGTGCGGTTCCGGAAATAAGCTGAAATTCTGCTGTGCGGACGTCGCTGCGGATATGGAAAAGCTGGAGCGGATGCTGGCGACCAATCAGCCGCGGATGGCCGTTCAAGGGCTCGAAAAGCTCTATGAAACACATCCCGACAGCCAGTGGGTCAGGACATTGCTGGCGTCGACGCTCATCAATGAGGATCGATCCGAAGAGGCGAAAAAGGTGCTCGCCGGACTGCTCAAGCAGCATCCGGAGCAACCGTTCGCTAATGTGCTGTACGCCCATGCTGCGTTCAACGCTGATGGCTATCCTGAGTGTAAACGGGCCGCTCATCGGGCACTGAAACACAGCACAAAAGCGTTTCCCGAGTTGGTCGGCACGCTGACATCAGCGATCGCTGACTACTTTGAATCCATCGGGGCCGTGCTCGCGGCACGGCAGTATCGCGTCCTCTCGCTGCAATGGGCGCGAGAAGACATGCAGCGGGAATTGTTCGAGGATCTTGTCGCTCTCGACGGAGACAACAACGTCCCGTATCCCCTCCGGAGCATTCGTCACCCCGAGCCGCTCAACTTGCCGGCGAGTGAGCAGGGGGCCGAACGCATGGCGGCTCGCTACTCGGCCGTCGGATGCTGGGAAGAAGCGGCCGATGCCCTGGAGAAGCTGGTTGCCACGTACCCGGATAACTCCGCGTTGTGGTACGACATCGGGTTGTTTCGCGCCTGGGACGCCGACCGTGTCCGTGCGGCGGAGGCTTTCCGAAAGGCTGCACAAACATCAGACGATTTCGATCGCGCGGTCGATTGCGAGGTGCTCGCGCAATTGCTCGAGCGGCTCGATCCCCACCGCGGCTCGAGCCTCCGCATCAAACGCTTTGATGTGGCCTCTGTGTCGCAAGTGCTTTCTCGGCTTGATGAAGCGGAGCGCATCGCGCGGCTGGAAGACGAGTCGCGTGGCGCTCCGCCCCCACAATCCGGGGGGCCGGTCGGCAAGTATGTGATCCTCAGCCGATCAGTCAATCACGATGAGAACTTCTCGGAGTGGACATGGGAGTCGGTGCCGCTGATTGAAGGTCGACTGACGATTTTCGATCGCGATGATCAGTCAGATCAGCCAGCCCAGGCGTTTGTTGTGGGTTTGGAGGGAGAGGAACTTGATCGGGCCGTCGATGTCTGGCTGACGGCGGTGCAGGGACTCGCCCAACCGGTCGAAGCGCCTTCGACCGAGGAGGGGGGACAGGGCGATTTGCAGGCCACAGGACATGTTCCCGCTGAAGAGTTGCCTCTTCGCTGGTCGGGTTATGTTCCTCCCGGCGCGCCTCCGGAGGTGAGCCGGCGGACCATCGCGCAACGCTGGCAGACGACGATTCACGAGATCTGGCCCAATACGCCGAGCGCTGCCATGGCCGGGCGCACGCCACGGGAATGCATCGGCGACGAATCGAGCCGCGTCGCGTTGGCCGCCGCTTTGATTGTGCTGGACGCCTACGCGGACTGCCGCGGGTGCCTGCTCCCGCTGGACGAACTTCGAGAGCAGTTTCAAATCGAGCGGCCCACGCCGCTCCCTGTCGACGAACAGACAAACATCAATCTGCTGACCATCCTGCAGATCCAGCGGCTGAAACCGGAGGATCTCTCTGCAGAGCAGTTCGGT
>JAHBXU010000937.1 GCA_019636315.1 Planctomycetaceae bacterium
TCACCAGCGTGAGGGAAACTATCCGGCGTCGGCCGGTGCGCCAGACTGGCCAGGACTCGAGTGCTCTGGCACGATCGCGGCAATCGGAGACGGTGTACAGAACCTGTCTGTGGGTGACCGGGTTTGCGCTCTGCTAGCCGGAGGCGGTTATGCCGAACTGGCCATCGCGCGCTCCGGGCAGGTGCTGTCGGTCTCCCCCGACCTCGATCTGGCGTCGGCCGCGGGGCTGCCCGAGGCACTTGCAACCGTCTGGTCGAATTTGTTCATGATCGCCGGGCTCCAATCCGGAGAAACGGTACTCATTCACGGCGGCGCGAGCGGGATCGGAACGATTGCCATTCAGCTTGCGAAGGCCTTCGGAGCGAAAGTCGCGGTTACCGCCGGAGACCGGCAGAAACTCGATCTTTGCGCCCGCCTCGGAGCGGAAGTGCTGATCAATTATCGGGAAGCGGACTTCGTAGAAGAACTGACGGCGGCCACCGGAGGCATCGGCGCAGACGTGATTCTCGATCCGGTTGGAGGTGCATACCTCGATCGGAATATACGCTCGCTCGCGAGAGGCGGTCGGATAGTGCTCATAGCAAATCAGAGTGCCGAAGTCGGGGAACTGCACGTCGGAAGGCTCATGTCCAAATGGGGCAGCATCCACGCGAGCGCGCTTCGCTCCCGGCCGGAGACTGAAAAAGATCAGATCATGGGCGAGGTTCGCAGCAAGGTCTGGCCGCTAGTGGAATCTGGTCAGATCAGGCCCGTCATTGACTCCAGGTTCTCTTTTGCGGATGCGCGACTTGCCCATGAGCGAATGGAATCGGGAGCCCACGCTGGCAAGATCCTGCTCATTCCCTAGGTCTCGCAGCCAGGCCCAATAAACGGGCTCTGCGATCAGCCAGCCAATCGAATCAAGGGTACAGTCCGCGAATCTCATGAGCTTCGACAACTCGCTGAACTGCAAGCACGGTTGCCGCCCCGCGAAGCGAGAGCTTCTTGTTCTTCGCGAAGTCGTGAACTTTCGCCCAGGCTCCGAGCATCCGCTCCTCGAGCTTTGATTCGACTTCGTCCTTACCCCACCAGTAGGCCTGATTTCCCTGAACCCACTCGAAATAGCTGACTATCACTCCGCCCGCGTTCGCGAGGATGTCCGGGACGATTACGCAACCGCGCGCCTCGAGAATCTTGTCGGCGGCAGGAGTGGTCGGGCCATTCGCGCCCTCGACTATGAGCTTCGCTTTGATTCGCGGAGCATTCTGCTCGTGGATTACGCCCTCAACCGCGGCCGGGATGAGCAGGTCGACTTCCAGTTCGAGCAGGTCGTGGCCGTCTATCGCATCGGCTCCCTTGAAGCCGACGACGCTTCCGGTCTTGTCGACGTGCTCGCCAAGTTTGGCAATATCGATCCCGTTCGGATTGAACAGCCCGCCGAACTCGTCGCTGATTCCCACGACCTTCAGTCCAGCTTCAAAGGCAAACTGGGCGGCTCCCCTTCCGACTTTGCCGAAGCCCTGCACTGCGGCCGTCGACTTTGACGGGTCGAGGCCGTTGTCGCGCAGCGCCGCAAGGGCGACGTGCACCACTCCCTCTGAAGTGGAGGTAGCGCGACCCAGGGAGCCGCCGATGCTGATCGGCTTTCCGGTTACCACCGCGGGGATCGAGTAGCCCTTGTTCATGGAGTAGGTGTCCATCATCCAGGCCATAGTCTGCTCGTTTGTTCCGACATCCGGAGCGGGGATGTCCGTCTCCGGCCCGATGATCGGCATGATTGCGCTCGTATAGCGCCTCGTTACTCGCTCGAGCTCCCGCTCGGAGTGGGCCCGCGGATCGATGGTCACTCCCCCTTTCGCTCCGCCGTATGGTACGTCGAGGAGTGCGCACTTCCAGGTCATCCACATTGCAAGCGCCCTGACCTCGTCGAGATTGACGTGCGGGCTGTAGCGCAGGCCGCCCTTTGCCGGACCGCGGGCAACCGAGTGCTGGACGCGGTAGCCGGTGAGCACTTCGACGCTGTCATCGTCTCTGCGCAGCGGAATGCTTACCGTGAGTTCTCTCGCGGCATTAGAGAGCACCGCATACATGCCCGGATCGCAGCCGAGCAGCTCGGTTGCCTCCTTGAGCCTTGCCCGCGCATCCTTGAGCGGAGTGGAAATCGGATCGGCCACTGTGACTCCTTTGTCATCCATTGAGCGTTGCTTGCTCGACTTGTCAAGATTGCCACGAATCTCTCGCAAGTTCCTTGTGGA
>JAHBXU010000938.1 GCA_019636315.1 Planctomycetaceae bacterium
AGATGGCGGGCACGGAGGCGACGTTGTGATCCAAGCCGAGCGCAATCTGGGCAGTCTGGCAAACATCGCCGGGCATCGGCACTGGCGTGGAGGCCGCGGCGGGCACGGACTGGGATCCCTCAGAAGTGGTAAACGAGGGGAGCCAGCCGTCATTCTCGTCCCGCCCGGGACGCTGGTGCGAGACGCGGATCGCGGACATCTGCTGAGGGACCTCGCGGCTGACGGAGATTCCGTCGTCGTTGCGCGGGGCGGCAAAGGAGGTCGCGGCAACAAGCATTTCGCCACTGCCACGCACCGGGCGCCGCGCGAGTTTGAACTGGGAGAAGAAGGTGAGAAACGCAACGTCGTCCTGGAACTCAAACTGATCGCGGACGTCGGCGTAATCGGCAAGCCGAACGCGGGCAAGTCGACGCTGCTCAGCCGCATGTCGAATGCCACGCCGGAAATTGCCGACTATCCGTTCACGACCAAGTACCCCAATCTGGGGCTGGTGCGGGTCGGATACGATCAGTTTGTGATGGCCGATATTCCCGGCCTGATCGAGGGGGCGCACGCGGGCATCGGCTTGGGACACGAGTTCCTCAAGCACGTCCAGCGGACACGTGTGCTCGTACACCTCATCGAGCCGTCACCGATGGACCTGAGCGACCCGATTGAGAACTATCGCCAGATCCGTGAGGAGATGCGGCTCTATGACCCGACGCTCATTGAACGGCCGGAAATTCTCTGCGTCTCAAAGGCCGAATTGACGGACGCCACCGCGGCTGCGGATTTGCTCGAGGAAGAACTCGGGCGGCCAGTGATGATGATCTCGTCGGCGACGGGCCAGGGGTTGCCGGAGTTGAAGTATCGGATTCTTCAAGTCCTGTCAGAGCAACCGGTTGAGGAAGCCTCCACACCGGGCTGACGGCGCATCGACTGATTGGTCGTTGGCAGAACCGCAGACCCTCAGCGCAGCGGAAGATGGGCAATCACAAGGCGTTATGTTGTGGCTCCTCGGGACGCTCACACGCCCAGGGCCGCACCATTACTCTGTGCCGTGCTGCATCTGAGCCACCTGGCGCCGGTACTTGACCGCGCGATGGCTGAATTGCTGCTTCTTCGGCTTACTGCGGGTATTCCGCGCGAGGCGTTCGTACTTTTCCGCCAGCGCTTGCTTCACTTGAATCAGATGATTGACGTCGCTCATCGCAGACCTTCTCGCCGACGGTGACAAAGCGTTTCTCGAGTGGGTGAGCAGTATAGCCGATTAAGCGAGATTGCAACTACCGTACGTCTTTTTGTACCATCAAAAAGAATGTTTTGGTTGGCAAAAAGGAGCGGTCGTCTGATGATCGGGCAAGTCCTGAGACTAACCGGCCGAGTAGCGCCGGTTTGGGTGTGCTGGCTCTTATTGATGTTCGCGGGAGGTTGCAGTCAGAGCGGGCCGGCGGAATCCCGAGTCAAAGATTCCGGGGAACCGTTTACGATTGTCTGCACGACCGGAATGGTGGCTGACATTGTGCGGCAGGTCGCGGGCCCCCATGCTCATGTGGTTCAGATGATGAACCAGGGCGTCGACCCGCACCTGTATGTTCCGACGCGAAGCGATATCACACGACTGAAGGACGCCGACGTCATCTTTTATAATGGCTTGCTGCTCGAAGGCCAGATGCAGGGGACGCTTCAATCCCTGTCCGGCAGCGGCAAGCCGGTCCACGCGGTGACCGCCGACTTTTCCGAGAGTGATTTGCGCACGCCGCCGGAGTTCGAGGGACATCCCGATCCGCATGTGTGGAACGATGTTGTTCTCTGGAGTCGGGCGGTCGACACAGTGGCGGCACGACTCGCGGACTTCGATCCGGATCACGCCGACGACTATCGCCAGCGCGCGGCCGCGTACCGACAGGAACTGCAGTCCCTTGATGAGTACGCACGGACGGCGATGGCGTCCATCCCTGAGTCGCAGCGTTATCTGGTGACCGCTCATGATGCGTTCGGCTATTTCAGCCGCGCTTATGGAATTCCGGTGGAATCGGTTGAGGGCATCACCACCGAATCGGAGCCGGGGGTGGACGACATCAACCGGCTGGTCGACCTGCTGGTCAGTCAGCGGGTGCCGGCAATTTTCGTGGAATCGAGCGTGAATTCAGCCAACCTGAAAGCCGCCATTCAGGGGGCCGCCAGCCGCGGATGGCAGGTCAAGACCGGCGGCACCCTGTTCTCCGACGAGATGGGTGCCGCGGGGACTTATG
>JAHBXU010000939.1 GCA_019636315.1 Planctomycetaceae bacterium
GTTTCCGCCAAGTTGATCAGGTCCGAATCATTCGTGAGTTGGCTGAAGACCGCGGCCCCCGATGGCGCATTCAAGGTGAATGTGGCGTTCTGCAGTGAAGAACTCATCAAGTCGAACTTCACCTGTTGACCCGCAGTGGCGGAGAACACCCAGCGATCACGCGAAAAGGGGGACTCGATCTGCCCGGTCGATCGCTGGCCCAGACTCAACGCCGCCTCATCGACCGTGGAGTCCCAGAGTGTTACAACGTAGTTGCCCACATTCGCGGCGCTGGCGCCACGGATGTGAACTCGGTAAACGCCGTCTGCGGGCAGTCCGGAACTGTTCACGATGACAACAGCGCCGCCCGTACTGCTGCTACCAGCAGCGACAACGTTGCCCATACCGTCAATGATCTGCACCTCGGCCAGATTGAGCCGCGGAGCCAGCGGGGCGGGAGGGTTGGTGCCGCCCGGGTTGAGCACGATCGTGACCGTTCGATCTTTCCGACCGTAGAACTGCCACTCGTCGAGTTCATTCGACGCGGCGATCGCGCCGGCCGAAGGAATGCCGAAGGCAAGTGCTCCGCTATCTGCCACTTGTGTGACGGTTCCCCCCACAACGGAACCGGCGATCAGTGTTGCCCTGGCGTAGACTGCCAGTCCATTCAGGTCGAGAGTTGTTCCGGCGGGGACGATCAGGAAGTTCGTGTAGACCGCTTCCGACGGCAGGCCGGACGAGTTGTCGGAGGAGTCTGTTAACCTCACATACGTATTGTTTGCCAGCGCCAGCGTTCCATAGACAAAATTCTGATCGAATGCCGTCGAATCGCCACCGCGATCTTCGCTCATCGCCTCCAGAAGTTGTGGAGCCACCGCCGTTCCGGCGCCGTTGAATCGGACAGTCCCGCGGGGGGAATACAAGTCCGCATTGGTGGTATTGCCCGTTAAGTTGCCCGCGAACTCGATGACGCCTGCCCCTGAGCCGGCCAGCAGGCCAGATCCATCAATAGCAACTGAGCGGTCCATGTCGAGCGTTGCATTGTTCAAAGCTTGCAGGACGCCCGTGCTGGTGACGGACGATCCGGTGACGCGGAGGACGCCGGTCGTCGACTGGGCCGAGACCGTCCCCTGGATGACGAGGCCGCCGCCGCCCGCATCCCCCAGCGTCGTGAGGTTCGAGCCGGCCGCATTCCGCACCGTGACGCCCGGTCCGATCGTCAGCGTTCCCCCGCCGGTGGGACGCAGTCGCAGATCGCCCTCCGCCGTACTGTGCGTCCCGCCAAACAGCTCGACGCTGCCCGTCCCGCCCAGCGTCTGCATGCCGGCGAAGTGCATCCCCACGTCGAAGCCGTCGTTAAAACTGCCGGCCATGCGTTCCAGCCGCAGCGTGCTGTTGTTGGCCAGCGTCAGGCCATTCAACACATTGACCTGCGCCCCGTCACGCAGCGTCGTGTTCACCCCCAGCGTCACCCCGTCCAACGTCCCCCCCGCACTCGTCACTTCAACGGTGGTCAGGTCTCCCGCAGAGACAATGGAGGCATTTCGGAGCGTTCCTCCGCTGAGAACGATCATGTTGTCGAGTTGAATACTGTTGGCGACATCGAGAATGCCGCCGGTAACCGTCAGTTTTTCAGCACCCGTAATGCTCGTGATTTGCGTTGTGCCCGATGCTGCGCGGTATGTCACGCTGAAGTTGCCGGACGGACGATCGAGAACAACGTCGTCACCCGCTTGGGGGGGACTGCCGGTACTCCAATTGCTGCCGACGTCCCAGAATCCGTCCGCATCGACGTTCCACGAGACAGTGGTCAGCAACAATCGACCTTCCAGTCGCTCAAGCGCCGGTGCAACGGCATGGCGTGCAGATTCCGACGAGCGCCGCTTTCGGCCAAACATCGAGGACCGAATCAGCGACTTTCTGAACGTGGTGGAGAGCTGAGATCGCCGTGATGATCCTTGGAACATTCGCGATTTGACGAGACTTAGCCAGTGAGTGATCACCATGATGATCGTCCGGATGGACTTTTGAGGAATTGAGGTACCGTCCGGCAAACCGAACGTATTCACGGCGAGGCCCACCCGACGATGGCAATCGGATCAATTCAACAGCATCGTTCGTGTGAGAAACCTGAACTCCTGAGTCCTGCCGGCGACTCAGGTATTTCGCGCCGTTTCGGAACGCCCACCGCAACAAAATCAAACGCGACGATCCACTGGCTGCCAGACGACCGCGGCTTGATCAATCGCCGGGA
>JAHBXU010000094.1 GCA_019636315.1 Planctomycetaceae bacterium
ACTGGCCCGGGAACGTTCGGGAGTTGCAGAATACAATGGAACGGGCGGTCATCCTGTCTCATGGAGACATGATCGATGTCGGCGACATCCAGTTGTCGTCGCTCGACAGTGGATGGCCGCGCGAACTGAGCAGCAGGACGTCGGCTCCCGATCACTACCGTGAATCGACGATCGAAGAAGTCGAGCAATCGCACATACTCGCCACTCTGGCGCATACAGACTGGAACAAGACACGCGCGGCACAAATCCTCGGCATCGAACGTTCGACGCTGGATCGAAAACTGAAACGCTACCAGGTTTCGCGGCCTGCCGATTGGGAGTCAGATTGAAAGTCCGCGACGACTTGAGTCGAAGAAGGCGGGCATCCCCTGAGTGGCTCGTCCCCGATGCGTCGACAGGCAACTTCGGGCCGAGCCCGTGTTGATGCTCCAGGTAATGAGGAGTGTGGCATTCGTCGAGTAAATCGCCGCCGCTCCCTTGGTCTGGCTTTCTTTCATGGCCATCGCAGGAAATGAACAAGCCGGGTGAGTTCATCGATGTTTCGAGGCGATCTGATCATCGACGGATACAACGTGCTGCACGCGGCCGAGCTGGCACCGCCGCGGGATCGCCCGCAGGGACTTGAACGGAGTCGCAACGCCCTCCTGCGATTATTCGCGGAGAAGCTGACGCCGCGCGAACGGCAGCGGACGACCGTCGTGTTCGATGCTCCGGAGTGCAGGTTCGTGCCATCGGCGCCGACTCTGGTTGAAGACATGCGGGTGCTGTTTGCCGACCGGGAAGGCGATGCAGATGAGGCGATCGAGCGATTGATTCGCCTCAACTCCGCGCCGCGGCGACTTACAGTCATCTCAAGCGATCATCGATTGCAGCGGGCCGCTCGCCGCCGCCGCGCCGGCTTTCTTGACAGCGACGTCTTCCTGCGGCGTCTGGCACGCCGCGCGGCTCGCGATTCCCGCAGAGCGGCAACGGGAGAACCGCAGAGCAAACGGTCCGGCGGGCTCCCACCGGGTGAAGTGGAAGCCTGGCTGCGCGTGTTCGACGATATCGGTGAAGTGGGAGTGACGACCAACGGAGATGCTCCGGATCGAAGGACTGCCGTCTCCGACGGCGTTTCTGCCCCGCCCCCCGTTAACGAACGGCGTCCGGCCTCCAGCGTCGAGCGACCGGCCGACCAGACGGATGCCGCTCAAAGTCAGAGCATGACCGACTTGGACGAAGTGGCATTCTGGGAGGCACGCATTGCGGAAATTGATCCACGAGGACCGGCCTGAAGGCCGTGCAGGCATTGACCGACTTGCGTGACGGCTGCACAATCAAACAGAGCACTGCGGCCGGTCTGTGGTGTTGTGGCGTACGGTGAGAACGTGTTAGATGAAACAGGACCGCATTCCGCCCGGAGCACACATGGACCGGATCTCGACAAGAAGCAGGGAACTCTTCCGTGGGAATCGGCGCTCATGTCTGCTGACGGTTCTGGTTCTGGCGGCGTCGGGATGCGGCGGAGACGTCTATCGGCAGCGCCTGGGTGAGACGGTTTCCTATTTTGAGTATCGTGACCGCATCGCTCGTGAGCTGGGAAAGATCTGGAGCGATCAGGGCATCCAGTTACAGCCGCCGCAGCAGTTTACCCTAGTTCCGGCGCCGCGCGATGCGTCGGATGAGCCCGTTGATCCCGCAGGCGATCCGCGGCAACCCCATTACTTGAGGTTTGCGCTGCCAGGGCTGGTCGCCGCCTGGCGTGCGGAAGTCGCCGTCGACACGGGATCGTCCCAGGGTCGGCAACGAGCCGACCTGTTCGTGCTCAGCAATCACGACTGGATGCTCCAGCAGCAATCGGGCCAGCGTCCGGACGGTGATCCACAGGAATTCATCACCGATTTTGAGAAAGCCCTCTCGGCGGCGATGGGGGTTTATCTCAAGGACGGCGCGACCGGTACAGGTCAGAAAAAGAACGAACGCTATCGCGAGACCGTTCCCGGCGGACTGCCCGATAGCAAATATCGCCAGCCGCAGAATTTTACGGCGATCACTTTCGCACCGGAGGTGCAGCCAACGGACGAGCCGATCGAGATCCAGGTCTATGAGTGGGCCGGGAAGAAAGCTCAGGTCGTCGTCGTCATGGTCTACCCGGCGGGAGTCAGTCCGCGCGAGAACCTCCAGAACCGGTTGCTGCTGGCGATGCAGACGTTCAGCGCGGCTGATCAATCACCGCGCCGGCCGGGATCGGGTTCCTCCGGGACGGGAGGCCGACGGGGCGCGGCATTCTGACGTGTGCCGACGGCGGCCCGTGCGAGTGGCCGTAAGAACGATCATCGCGGCCGGGAGTTCGTTGATCGCGGTTCTGCATGACCGAAACGATCAGCGACGCCAACCGTCTGGCAGAATGGCAGAGCGAGGCACGATCGCCACACCGTCGCGGATGACGATTGGCCCATGCGCGGCATCAATGTCTCCCTGCGGTTGCACAATCACGTCGCGGCCGATGCGGCAGTTCTTATCGACAATGGCCTGCTCAATGACGGTTCCATCTCCAATTCCGATGGCCGGGCGGCCGAGACTCGCGTTGTGCGCCTCATGCTCTTCGGTTTCAAAGTAGTCGGCGCCCATTAACACGCAGTTGCGAATCGTGACATCCTTACCGATCCGGCAGCGCAGGCCCACCAGACTGTTCTCGATGACGGTTCCATCGTCGATGTGGCAACCGTCAGCGATCAGGCTGCCCGTGATCGTGGCGCCGTCGATCCGTGTTGCCGGCAGGAAGTGCGGCCGCGTATAGATCGGCGTCTCTTCGAGATCAAATCGAAACGGCGGTGTGCGCTGGGCCAGTTGCAGGTTGCACTCGAAGAAGGCCCGGATCGTGCCGATGTCCTCCCAGTACCCGTCAAACAGGTGCACGTGGACATGTCGGGAGCGAATAGCCGCGGGGAACACTTCCTTTCCGAAGTCGTGATAGTCCGTCTTCTCCAGAAGATCCACGAGCGTATCGCGATTGAACAGATAGATGCCCATACTGGCGAGGCATTCCCGTCCGCGACTCGCGACGCCGCGCGCGTCGATCCACGCGGGATCGGTGCGGACCAGCGCGAGCTCGGCATCGGTTTTGGGCTTTTCGAGGAAACCTTCGACGCGGCCGGAGTCGTTGACGCGCATAATTCCGAATGAGGCCGCCTTGTCGCGGTCGACGGGAAGCGCGGCGATGGTCACGTCCGCACGCCGCTGCTGGTGATCGCGGAGCATGTCCCGGAAGTCCATCCGGTACAACTGGTCTCCTGACAGAATGAGAACGTAGTCGATCCCGTGCTGCTGGACGTAGCGCAGATTCTTGCGAACGGCGTCGGCCGTTCCCTGATACCAGTCTTCGCCCGTATTGGTCTGCTGGGCTGCCAGGATCTCCACGAACCCACCATGAAACGGGTCGAACCGGTACGTCTCGCGGATGTGCCGATGCAGACTGACGGAGTTGAACTGCGTCAGCAGATAAATGCGGCTGATGCCGCTGTTCAGGCAGTTGGAGATCGGAATGTCGATCAGCCGGTACTTGGCCGCCAAGGGCACCGCCGGTTTGGAACGTTCCGCCGTCAAGGGCAACAGTCGCGTCCCCTTGCCGCCGCCGAGAATCAGACTAGCCACGTTATTCATACGGGTAATAGAGCACATTCACCGGATGGCTGCAAACTGTGCCCACGCGGTGCAACCCGACGCGAGATGAGAGTTTGACTGCGAGAAGTCAGATGCCGAGGGGCGCCGGCGACCGTCCGACGATCGACCCCGCAAAAGGTTCTCCGGAGTGCCTGGGGAGGCTCCTGTTTTTTCCGGAACGCAGCGGCGACCGCAACAGAATCCCACTCGCGTGGCCGCAATACGGGCGAGTCCGTCGGCAGCCGGGGTGACAGGCCGGCTGTACGTGCATCGCTGTGGGGACTGTTGACAGACCGTCGTTGCTCGTTCGCCCGGCGTGCACTGTTAGTGGAACCGGAACTCGCCGCCGACCGTAATGCCGTCCACGAACATGCCTTCCTGGCGCGGATTCAACACGATGTTCGGGACGCTGGCGTTGATCGAGTCGTAACGGATGTTGTCTTCCGCCTGCGAGATATTGTCCAGGTAGTACAGCTGATAGCTGACGAACAGCGACAGATGCCGGCCGAGATGGACGCGACCATACACAGAGAGATCGAGACCGGGAGCAAACTGCGAGTCCTCCGCACGCGTGGTGATGCGGCCTTCCGTTGCGGAGAAGATCTCTTCGGTGAACACTTCGTCCCGGTGGCGATTGAATCCGAGCAGGAACTTGGGCGTCACGCCCAGGCTGAAGTATTCGTGGACAAACTCAAAACGGACGCCAACCTGAGGTGCGAACACGTTGTTCTTCGCGTCCGACTGAATGCGATGGTTCAACGTACGGTCATCGTCCGGGTCGGTGAGGTCGCCGGGATCAATGTCCGTACCGAAGATGTCCATGTTGTCCCAGAATCGCACGTACTGAAAACCGAAGAGCGGCTGGATGCGGAGAGGCTGGTTGGGCGTCAGCGGGTTCAGAATGAAGTTGCCTTCGGTCGAGAAGAACTCGGACCGCAACTGCACGTTCAGCCCCTCGCTGAACAGAATCATCGTTGTATCACTGGGCGCCCCGTTGTTGAGCAGAGTGACCGCCGGAAATACGGTGGTGAACGATGTAAAATCGAAGAACCTGCTTCTAAAGATGTGGGCATCGGACTGTTCCAGCACGGAGATGCCCGCCTCAAATGTACCGACGCGCGTTGGGAGCCCGAACGTGCCGCGCAATCCGTTGTTGTTATGCAGGCCGACGGAGTCCAGCGTGGCCAGCTTCGCCGACCCGACAATGACCTGGGAAACCGGATCGACGGCGGTGAACAGTCCGCGCTCGCCGCCGGATGCCCGCGGCGCACCCACGATCTGGCGCCCCGGATCGTCCAGATCCCAGTTCAGGTATTCCAACCGCAGATAAGCATGCTGGAACGCACTGGCGAAGGCCGTCAGGCAGGATTCGTCGTGCGAGGGAAATCGATCGTCCGGGAGAAGCTCATAGACGGTCTCGGGGCACAGTCCGCCGCCGGGAGGGAATCCGTAATGGCCGGGCGCTGGTCCGTGGTAGGCATAGGGCGTCGGCCCGTACCCGCCGCCATATCCAAAGCCCGTCTGCTGGATGGGACCTTGTCCCATACTTGTCGTCGGCAAAGCGGCCGCGACTCCCGCCACCAGCGACCAGGCGGCATGCACCACCCGCCGTCGGATGGTGGAATGCCGTTCAACGGCGCTGGGTGCTTCCCCTGGGGCGTAGAACCGGCTGCTTCCCGTTGGATGCATAACTTGGTCCCTGAGTCGTCGACTGGCTGAACCGAAATGGGCGGAACGACATCCCACCCGTGAATCGCACGCTCCGCGCACTGGTGGGACGCTCTTTCCGATGTATCGGTCATGCCGAATGCGACCCTTCGGAAAACTTTGTCGGAATCCAGTGAGTTTGCCGTTTGCGTCGGTTGTTCGTGCACTCGATGCCGGTCGACATCTCACGATCGCCACGGGGAATGCCTGCCACGAGAGCCTCATTCGGCAGAAAACGCCGGTCGGCTCGTTCCCTGCGGGGCACGGAGCACAACAACCGCACAGGACGTTCACGTGCCCCGGACGGTTGATTCTCAACCGTCATGTGGACAATTTGGAGATGTCCTGACTCGGTACGTCATTCAGGGCCGGAGCGGTCGGCGCCGAAACCGTTGGTTCGTGCTGACGGACCTGACGGTCAGTGTCATCACCAGCTCGCTGCGGGCCCGGAATGCTGCGTTCCCGAGAGAACGACGCGAGCATTGTCCCCCCATCAACTCCACGGAATGAAAGGTTCATCCATGTCTGCTGTCCGAAGCGAGAAGTGGCTCCTGGCCGCCGCAACCGCCGTGGTGTTGGGCGGTGTGGCGTTCGCCGCGGACAGTCCTGTTGCGGAATCACGCTGGGAGTCGGCGATTCAGGAATTCGAACGGCGGGATCGCGTCTCGGCGCCCGCACCGGGAGGCGTCCTGTTTGTGGGAAGTTCCAGCATTCGCTTGTGGGATCTGGCGACGTCGTTTCCCGATAAGGAACTGATCAATCGAGGTTTTGGCGGTTCTCAGATTGCAGACTCGACCCAATTCGCCGAGCGGATCGTGCTTCCCTATGCTCCGCGAACGATCGTTCTGTATGCCGGGGATAACGACATTGCGGGAGGCAAGACGCCGTGCGAAGTGTTGGCCGACTTTCAGGCGTTTGTCGGCGTCATCCATGATCACCTTCCGGAGACACGAATCGTCTACATTGCGATCAAGCCCAGTTTGAAGCGGTGGAATCTCGTACACAAAATGCGGGCCGCCAATGCCCTCATCCGTTCCACGTGTGAAGACGACGAGCGGTTGCAGTTTGTCGATATCGACGCTCCGATGATCGGCGCCGACGGGCGGCCCCGCCCGGAACTGTTCGTCGACGACGGATTGCATCTCAGTCCGGCCGGATATGAACTCTGGAGCCGACTGGTGCGGCCATTTATCGATTAACGGGCGAGACTCAGTTGCGGTGCCGTTTGTGACAGGTCTGACACTGCTCCTGGATGATCGCGACGGCCCCGGGCACTGCCTCCGGGTGACTTCGAACCGCATCGACGAGTTCAAGGGCCGCTTTCTCGGCGTGCTCCATTCGCAGCTGCAGGTCGTCGTTGTTGCCTCCCGCTCCCAGGCGTGCCGCTTCGCGAAACTCTTCATAGAGTTGTACGGCCAGTTCGAGGGCTTTCGCGTTGATCTGTGGGGATGGTCGAGCGTCGTTGTTCGTGCCCCCCGATCCAGTCAGTTTCGAGAGCTGTTCGAATGAATGGTCGATGCGCACCATCACGTCCACAATCGGCGCCGGCTCGGCGATTTCGACCAGCACCGGGGGTTGCCCGTCGAGAGGCGTCGCGGTCGCTTCGCCGACATCTCGCCAGAGGCCGACATAGTCCGGATTGGTTCCCGCCTCTTTGAGAAGCGCCAGTCCTCCAGCGCGGTCGAGCTCGCCGGCGAAGATGGCGCAAACCGCCGCCGCCGCAGGCCCCCGATGCTTGCCGTGATGGCAATGCACGAAGATCGGCCGTTCGCATTCCTGCAACACCTGCATCAACTGGCGGGTCGCCTCGCGCGGCACGCCGTCGTAACCGATGGGGATGTGGACGTAACGAAGTCCCGCGCGGCCCGCTGATTCGACATCCGGCCGGGCGCCGTCTACGCTGACGATCGTCCGGACGCCCAGACGACGCAACTCTGAAAAAGCATCCGGGCCATGCGGTTCCGCTCCGCAGAGGATGCTGGACGACACCACGCGCAGGTTCTCAATGGGGATTGCAGCGGAGGCATTGTGCTGACGTCTTCGCGCGGCCTGCGGTCCCGAGAGAGCCGTCTGTATCAGCAGCACGGCCGCCACGGTACAAAAAACAGGTGCGGCAACGGGACGTCGATCGACCATCGGTCAGCAGGTCTTCATGCATCGAGTCAGGAACGGCCCCTGAATCCGTTCCCCTGGAGTTCGTCGACCGGCTCGCGAAATTCAGGGAAGAATTCGCTGAACCGGTTTAATCACATCCGGGATTTCCGGAGCATCGATCGACTGCAGCAGGTTAATCTCAATTGTGCGGCACATGGCCACCAGCGGAAGCGACTGCGGATCCGTATCGAACGGGTCTTCGATCTCATCGCCGATCTCATCGAGACCGAAAAACGCATGCGAGATGAGCAGGACCACCACCGGCGTCAGCGTGCCAACCGACTGGACAATCCCGAATGGGAGAAAGAAGCAGTAGAACGCGACGAGCCGATGAATCAACACCGTATAAGCATAAGGAATCGGCGTGTTCTTGATCCGTTCACACCCACCCTGAATGTCCGTGAACATCGTGAGGGATTTTTCGAGGATGGGCAAGTGAAACTCTGAAACCCAGCCTTGGTCCCAAGCGGCGCGCACACCGTCCCCCATATCCTGAAGGATGGCGACCGGGACATTCTTATAGCGCCGCAGATTCTGAATATCAGACTCCGGCAGGAACGCCCGCAGTTCGTCGAAAGGGTCGGTATCCCGCAGGTGATGCCGCAGCGCATACACGTAGGCAATCGTGTGCCGGACCAGATTCTCCTGGAAGGGGCGCAGTTCCGGGGGCGAATCGGCCTGTGGCCCGATCAGCGTCAGCACTTGCCGCGCGAAGGACCGCGACGTGTTGATCAACTGGCCCCAGAGCTTGCGTCCCTCCCAGAAGCGATCATAAGCGGCGTTGTTACGGAAGCCGAGAAAGATGCCGAGCGCCAGGCCGATCAGGGTAAACGGCCGGTCGGTCAGCGAGTACTTCTGTTCGATCCCGTAGCGAAGTTCAATCCAGGTGATCAGAGCGGAGAAGAGCGTAATTCCCAGGATCCGCGGCCAAATGAATGGCAGCGTGCTCCCGTGGAACGTGAATAACATCTTGAGCCACGGGACCCGATCCTTGACGATCATCTCCGCTGATCCTTGCCCTCAAATGGCAGGCGCCTCTAAGACTCCGAGGTGCTCTTCCGTCAGGTGCCCGATCGTCAGGAACTTACCGGCTCTCGGCTGGAACGCGTACACATCGCCCGTCTCAAACTGGTACACCCAGCCGTGCACTTTAAGCGATCCGGTCGCCAGACCAGAAGCGACCGACGGATGCGTACGGAGGTTGTCGATCTGGCACAGCACATTCTCCTTGATCGTGTCGGTCAGCAGTTCCTCGTCGGCCTCGTCCGCATACTTGTCGCGGACGATGCAGGCCGTCGCATCGGCATACTCGAGCCAGCGGCTGACGGCCGGTAGATGCTTTACTGAATCCGGCTTGAGAAGGCCGGCCATCGCCCCGCAGTGCGTGTGACCGCAAATGATGATGTCCTTAACGCCCAGGACGCGGACGGCGTATTCGATGGTGGCTCCCTCGCCGCCGTTCGTCGCTCCCCAGGGGGGAACGATGTTGCCGGCATTCCTCAGGATGAACAACTCACCCGGCGCCGTTTGCGTCAGCAGGTTCGGATTAATGCGTGAGTCCGAACAGGTGATAAACAATGTCTCCGGACTCTGCCCATAGGACAGCCGTTCGAAGAGTTCCTGTTGCTCGGAGAAGATGTTTTCTTGAAAGTCGTGAATGCCGCGGATCAGCTTATGCATGGGGGTTGACTCCAGTGGCTGGGAATCGGTGTACAGAATTCGCGCCGACCGCGCAACACGATCCACGACCGGTGCACGAAGGCGAACGGACCCGAAACTGACGGCGCAGCTCAATCAGCATGTCCACATGGCGAGGGGACCCCGAGCTCATTCTTCAGGGGGAACTTACGCCGAGAACAATCGCTGACGATTTCGCGAAGACTGGTGCTGCAACGTCAGGCGAGATTCTGAGCATCAAACGCCTGCAGGATCGCCCCGAGTATTGTC
>JAHBXU010000940.1 GCA_019636315.1 Planctomycetaceae bacterium
ATTCGCCAGTCGGCTCGTCCCGGTGGCGACCGTCAACCCGAAATATGTTGGTTGGGAACGCGACCTGGAGGATTGTCTGGCTCACGTCGATGTGAAGGGCATCGCTCTCTGGCCCGAACATCACGGCTACCATCTTGCCGATGATCACGGTCGCGCCGCCCTCGCAAGGATCATGGATTCGGATCTGCCGGTCGTGCTCACACAGCGGCTGGAGGATCGTCGGCAGCGACACCATTGGGACATCGCCAACGATCTGACGACCGCCTCGTTGATCGAAGCCGCGACCGCATACCCGAAGTTGCGTTTTTTCCTGTGCAACTGGAGCGGGCTCCAGGGATCGGATCTGCGGGCCGCGGGACTCAGCGGTCGTTGCCTGATCGACTTCGCGCGGCTGCAATTGCTGATGACCAGGGACGTGCCGAAACTACTCGAATACCTGCCGGTCGAGTCGATCGCTTTCGGCAGCCATCTGCCGTTCGACTATCTCGGTCCGTCGCTGGTCAAGCTGGCGAATGTCGAAGCGATGCTCCCCGACGACTATGAGCGATTTGCCTGGCGAAATGCAGCGGAGTTCTTCCGGCTGGAAATCGATTCTCCTCACACGGACTCCCAAGGAGCGGCCCCATGAGCGATCCTCTTTCGCGTATAACAAACGGCTCGCTCGCTCGCCGCGAGTTTTTGATTTCTGCAGCGGCCGTCGGCGCGGGGATGAGCTTTGCAGCGCCGGAGGCGCCCGGTGGAGAGGCGTCGTTGCCGCAAAAGTTCAAGGAAAATGCACAACTGCACATCGCGCCAAGATATCATCGATGGCACGTCGATCCGGGCGTCGACTGGATCGAGACAAACACGGCGCATGCGACTTTGGATTGGACCATTCCGCTGGAACAGGCGGCGCTGGTGCTCGTGGACGTCTGGGACCACCACTATCTGAAAGACGCCGAGGCACGGGCGGAATCCATCATCAACGAGCGATTCGTGCCGCTGCTGGCGGAATGCCGCAAGGCGGGGCTGACCATCATTCATGCACCGTCTCCTCCACATGCCGAGCGGCACGCGAACTGGATCGGAAACAGCAAGCCGCCGCGACGACCGGCAACGGCCGACGATTGGCCACCGCCAGCCTTCCGCAGCAAGTCCGGACCGTTTGCTCCGTACCGTCGCCCCGAGGAACCACGTGAAGCCGAACTCGCGTTGTTGCGATCGCAACTTCAGATTCATCCCCAGGTCATGCCCGTAGGGAACGAACCGGTTGTGGCGACGGGCGATGAGCTTCATGAAGTCTGCCGGTCGGCGGGCATCCTGTTTCTGTTCTTCGCCGGCTTCAACACCAATGCCTGCATTCTCGTCCGAGATTATGGCACGCTGGCGATGAGCGGGCGCGGCTACGAAGTGATCCTGCTGCGCGATTGCACCACCGGAATGGAGTCGCGTGATTCTCAGCCGACGCTTGCACAGACCAACGGAGCCATCCTGTTCCTGGAGATGTTCGGACAGTACACCATGACTTCCGAGGAACTGCGGGCCGGATTGCCGTTGTGAGAAAAATGTCGCTCGAAATTCAGTCCGCTTGACTTCAACGTGAGGAGCTTTCATTGATGAACGATCGACAGATCCCACCGGCCTCCGTTTCGCGGCGCTCATTTCTTCAGACAGGCGTCGGAGCCGCCGCAATCGCCGGCGGTCTGATGAGAACCCGTCCGGTGCTCGGCGCCGCATCCAAGCCGGCATTACTCGGCGGAACCCCCACGCACGCGGGCGACTGGCCTGGCTGGCCGATCAGTGATGCTCTGGAAGAAGAGGGATTGCTGAAGGTCCTCCGCAGCGGCGACTGGAATCGCTATCGGGCCGGCGAGCAGGGGACCGTGGCCGAGTTTGAAAGGCAATGGGCCCAGGACGTCGGCGTTCCGCACTGCCTGGCGACCAACAGCGGCACATCGTCGCTCGTGGCCGCGGTGGCTGCGTTGCAGATCGGTCCCGGCGACGAGGTCCTGGTCCCGCCCTATACGTTCATCGCCACGATCAACAGCGTCCTCGTGCACCATGCTCTGCCGGTGTTCGTCGATTCCGATCCCGAGACCGCCCAACTCGACGCCGGAACAATCGAGGCCCACATCAACGAGAATACGAAAGCCATTCTCCCGGTCCACATCGGCGGCGGCCCCTGCGAGATGGACCGCATCATGGAAATCGCCAAAGCGCGCGGACTCCATGTGATCGAGGATGC
>JAHBXU010000941.1 GCA_019636315.1 Planctomycetaceae bacterium
GCGGGCGACGTCGGGGGTGAAGCGGATCACGACGCGCTGCGGGGGACCGTCGTCGTGGAACACGCCGAGGGTGTGTTGGAGGTAGGTCTGCGGGTCGAAGTCGGTCGGCTTGTCGAACTTGAGGGTTTCGAGAGCCACTTCGGTGAGGCGGTCGACTTTGAATGTGCGGACTTCTTCGTGCTGGCAGGACCAGGCGATGAGGTAGAGGGAGCCGCGGTGGTGGATCAGGCCGTAGGGATACACGTCGTACGTCAGCGGCTCGGTCGAGCGGGCGGACCGGTACGTGATGAACGTGATCCGCCGATCTTCGATGGCCACCATCAGGTCGTCGATGAGTTTGGCCTGTTCATGATAGCGGCTGGTGCGGAACGCGGTCTGGTGCAGCACGCCGGTGAGCTGGTCGACATACTCCAGCGAGGATTCGTTGAGCGTGCCGCGGATCTTGCGGAGAGCGGTCTGCAGCGCGTCCCAGAAGAGCGTGCCGGCCAGCGGCTGCAGGCAGGACCGCGCGACCCACAGGGCCAGCAGTTCACCGATGTTGAACGCGAGCGGCGGCGCGGCAGGATCGAGTTCGGCCGTCCAACGCTTGCGGCCGTGGGCTTCTTCGTGCTGAGTGAGTCGGAAGCCGGCGCAGTGGAGCGTGTTGAAATCGCGAAGGATCGTCTTCTGCGAGACGCCGTGCTCTTCGGCCAGTTCCTTCAGCGTGACGCCGTAACGGCGGGCGGAGAGCGTCCTCAGGATGGACCATTGCCGCTGCAGAGGGGGCAGCCCGCTCATCCGCACCTCATCAGGGGATCGAGTCACGATGCCGCACATGTGGGCCGAGTCTACCCGGCCGCATGGTCAGATCATGTCCCACGAACGAATGTCCACTCCCTGACCTGATTGGCTACGGAACCGCGACTGAGAAGCGGCTGAAACCACGGACCTCCCTGGAGACAACGAGAAACGTGTTTTCGACAGGCCTGCCAGCATGCCGCAGTTCGGAGTGAGTTTCAAGGTTACGGGATGAATCAACAGACAGAGCACGCCTCAATGAAACCGACGTGATCCTCCCGGACTGGCAAGAGTCAACGCAGTGCAAGTCACGGCGATCGCTTTGCATGCCGCAACGACGATGCCGAAATGACGATGCAAGATGGCGGGTTCTCGACGGGTCAGCCAATCCAAGAGACCATGACGTACGGCGCCGCCCGGCCCGAGCGAGTCCGAGTTCATCCCCGGGGGCTTTGTGTTCGCCGGCAGAACGTGCCTTCTCGCAGGACACAAGCGGCGCCTGTTGCAGTGTCTGGTGCAAGCTGAAGGCCCGGTGAGCTTCCGCGGAGTGTTCGCGGCCGGCGACGGCGCCCGACGCTGAGGACTGGAACCGCGTCTGCACGCTCTGCCGCAAGCACGTGCATTACCTCAGGGGCCGGCTCCGCGAGTTCCTGGGCGTCGATGAATCATGGAACCCGATTCCGGTGGGGGAGTCGGCGCGACATGGGGCCCAGACGCTCTACGTGCTCCACCTGCCCTCAGTGTTGAGAGAGGCATCCTGAAACCACAACCGGGCCATCGGAGAGCCTTCGGAGTTGGTCAGCGCTGACCAACTTCAACACGGGGACCGCGGGAGCCTTCCCCGTAGCACCGTGCCCCGACCTGTGTGAAACTGCAGGCCAGGGTATTTCATGCGCCGTGAGATTTAGCAATGGCGCCACTTGGGTACCACACCGAAAGCACAAAGCCCTAAGCCAATGGGAACAAAAAATTAAATAAAAAAACCCGGAAATAGCGAGTCCCAGGGGGGCAGAGGACTCCAGCTACTTCCGGGGGCGATTCGATCGTTTGATTGTCGACCAGGGGGTGCGGACCGTCGGCGTCCTTGCGTTCGGTGCCGTCCCTGGCGACTCTCCGAAGAGAGCCAGCCGACACGTGTCGTTGCGTTGCCGTGCCCGGCGAACCAGGTCACGTCCAACGCGGCGGGAAGGTATGAAACTCCCTCGCATGGGTCAAGAGGTTTTTGTGTGATCGTCCGTATCACCTGCCGATTCGATCTCCGGCGACTCTCCTGACAGGTCGCTCGTCGGCGTACCTTATTGTCTTGCAACACATTGAGCTGATCAGACGAGTGCAGCCGCGGTGGAAAATGCTCCGGCCGTTTCTGCCGAACGGGTTCACGGGAGCAATGTCGGGTACTGGGGCAGTCGAATCACGACATGATGTCATGGGGGCCGTGC
>JAHBXU010000942.1 GCA_019636315.1 Planctomycetaceae bacterium
TCAATGGCCAGGAACGATTGCGGGAGGGACAGCCGGCGATTGGCGCTGTCGTCGAGCGTTCGTTCCATCCATTGCGTGGCCATCGTCTGGTCGGCGTTTGCTGTGAGCGACATGGCGAACCGTGCCAGCGAGCACATGCGCTCGGCGCGCATGGGATTGCGTTTGTAGGCCATCGCGGAAGAACCGATTTGCTTATCGCCGAACGGCTCCTCAACCTCCTTGCGGCTTTGCAGCAGTCGCAGGTCGCTTCCCGCTTTGTGGCACGACTGGCCAATTCCCGACAGAGTCGCCAGGACGTATGCATCGATTTTGCGCGAGTAGGTCTGTCCGGTCACCGGATACGCTGCTGCAAACCCCATCTTCTCTGTGACCAGTCGATCCAGCGCCTCGACACGGGCATGATCGCCGTCGAACAGAGTGAGGAAAGACGCCTGAGTGCCGGTGGTGCCCTTCACGCCGCGGAACTTCAAACTTGAAAGGCGGTGTTCGACCTCCTCAAGGTCGAGAACCAGGTCATAGCACCATAAAGTGGCCCGTTTGCCAACGGTCGTCGGCTGCGCCGGTTGAAGATGAGTGAAGCCGAGGCAGGGAAGGTCGCGATATCGCTCAGCAAACTGAGCGAGACGGTCAATCGCAATCGCCAGGCGTTCGCGAACAAGCTCGAGGCTGTCGCGAATCTGAATCAGTTCGGTGTTGTCTGTGACAAAGCAGCTGGTGGCCCCCAGATGGATAATTCCGCCTGCACCGGGGCACCGATCGCGATACGTGTGGACGTGTGCCATGACATCGTGCCGCAGTTCTCGCTCGTACCGCGCTGCGGCGGCGAAGTCGATATCGTCGACGTGCGAACGAAGCTCTTCGATCTGAGCGGGACTGATGTCGAGTCCCAGTTCGCGTTCCGCTTCGGCGAGGGCGATCCACAACTTCCGCCAGGTCGAATGCTTGGTCTGTGCCGACCAGATGCCCGCCATGTCGCGGGAGGCATATCGGGAAATCAGCGGGTTCTCGTAGACGTCGTGATTCACGCTCCGTTTTCTCCGTCGTTTGGTTTGGTCGCGCGGCCGGAAGGAATTGCCGCTTCGCGGACGCCCTTCTGGAGACAAGGGAAGCAGAACACGCGGTGTTGATTTTGCGACGGGCCGATTCGCCGTTCACGACCGCGTTCCTGGCGGTGTGCCTTGAACAGGACCGGTCGCCGAGAGGGAATTTGTGCGTGTTCCGAGTGCGGCTGGGGTGAGGGCGTGCCACGAATGTGATCTGCGGGGGGTTTGCAGCCGCGCGGCGCTAAGGTATCATCACCTCCCGTCTTCCCACGATTGTAGCGGGTTGGCGATGTGTTGGGCACTCACGGCACACGCGCTGAGGTACAGTTCATGGCGACCCCACTTGAATCCCTGATCGCCACGGGCACGAAGTTGTGGCTGGATAGCGTTGATCCCGAAGCGGTGGCGGCAAATCGGGCGATTGGAGCGACCGGCGCGACGTCCAACCCGGTGATCATCTCCGATCTCATTAAAACTGGACGGTTCGATGCGGATCTGGCCGCCTTGATGAAGCAGGGGCTCGACGATGAGACCGTGGCGTGGCGGATCACGGACGATCTGGTGTCGCGGGCGGAGTCAGTCTTTGCCGATGTGCACGAGTCGACACGGGGGGATGACGGCTATGTGAGCTTCGAGCTGGACCCCTTGATTGACGATCTTAACTCGCCGCTGTCGGAACAGGAACGAATTGCGGAGTACATTCGACTCGGGAAAAAGTGGGCTGCCGGCCATACCAACCGCATGATCAAGGTTCCCGCCACGCCCGCCGGCATTGGGGCGCTGGAAGAACTGGTCGCGTCCGGCATCACCGTCAACGTCACGCTGGTGTTCTCGGATCGGCAATACTGCGCTGCTCGCGACGCGGTGTGGCGAGGCGCCCGGCGGCGGGACAACCTTGACCACTTCAAGTCGGTGTACAGCATCTTCATCAGTCGCATCGACGTCTACACGGAACAACATCTCCCCGACCTTTCGTCAGCAGCGCAAGGGCAGGTGGGGATTGTGAACGCCAAGCGGATCTGGCAGCGCAACCAGGAGTTCTGGGCGAACAATCAAACGCCACTGTCTCAGGAAATCATCTTCGCCAGCACGGGAACCAAAAAACCGGAAGATCCTCCGGACAAGTATGTGACCGCCCTGGCGGGTTCCGATATTCAAACGAATCCCCCCGGC
>JAHBXU010000943.1 GCA_019636315.1 Planctomycetaceae bacterium
GATCTTCGCCACACGCGCTGGTTGGCCGGATGTCGCCGCGCGCTGCCGCCAACTGATCGTCTCCCGAAACCCGAAGCATCTGATGGTGCGATTTGAGTCGTTCGCATCCGCCCTGCGGGACAATGACTTTGCCCCGTTTGCCCGTCGCGTAAAACGCTTCTGCCCGCCCGAGCGTGCGGAGCATCTGTTGTCACAGATGTCCGTCGAGACGCGTGATCCGAATGGCGAACGCACCGCAGGAGAAATCGTCCTGTCGCTCTTTAACGAGCAATTCCCGGAATCCATTCCCTGACGCGTTCGGTCGACCGTGACCGGCCTCATCGTCACGACCTTCGTCGTCAATCCGGTCATGACACGTCAGGGAACCGAACATTCCGGGCAGGCAATTGAAGCCGCCCCGGCCGACGAATTCCTGCCGTTCGGCGAGATTTCCGCACGGCGTCCTTGAAGCGTTCGCCGTCGGCCACCAAACTGGGGCCGCAGAAACGGGAGAGCGGCGCTCGAAACCCGGGAGCGACGGCGGGCGCTCAAAGCCGACTCAGAACCGAGAAGTCCAGAAAACCATTGCGGGGGTCATGTCGAGCGGCAACAAGCGACGCGTCGTGGTGACCGGTCTGGGAGCGGTCACCCCGTTAGGGCGAAACCTCGAGACCACATGGGAGTCGGTCCTCGCTGCACGCAGCGGGATCGGCCGGATCTCGTTGTTTGATCCGACGCATTGGCCGGTCCAGATCGGAGGCGAGGTTGCGGACTTTGATTTCGCTCCCTATGGGCACCCCGTCTTTGCTGACCTGACGCCCGTTTTGCCTCGCATGGCCCAGTTGGGCATTGCCGCCGCACAGATGGCAATGGACGACAGCGGCCTCGACGGTGCAGTCGGCGCCCTCGCACCGCACCGCGTTGGCATCTCTCTGGGCGCCCTGTCCAATATGATCGACCTGGAGGAGCGGGACCGCTGGCGTCGATTGAAGGACGACTTTGATCCGCCGCGCTATCCGGAGTTCGACTCCGAACTCGAAATGCGGCTGCCGCAATCCCATGTCGTCCGCACGATTGCCACACGCTGGCGGTGCGGCGGCCCCTGCCTGATTGTCAGTACGGCCTGTGCTGCCGGAACGCAGGCGGTCGGCGCCGCGCTGAGAGCCATTCAACGGGGCGATGCCGACATCATGCTGGCGGGTGGATTCGACAGCATGGTCCACGAAGTCACGCTCATTTGTTTCTCGCTCCTGGGAGCCCTCTCGACGCGCAACGACGCGCCGCAGGAGGCCAGTCGACCGTTCGATAAATCGCGAGATGGGTTTGTCATTGCCGAAGGCGCCGCCATCCTCGTGCTGGAGGAGTTGGAGCACGCGCGACAGCGCGGTGCACACATCTATGCGGAACTCGCCGGATATGGCGCCAGCCTGACAACCGAACACATCACCGATACATCCAAAGATGGAGGGCATCCGGCGCGCGCGATGACGCTCGCACTCACCGACGCCGGAATGTCTGCCACGGATGTCGATTACATTAACGCCCACGGGACGTCGACACGCGCCAACGACCTGAGTGAGACCATCGCCATCCGTCGCGCATTTGGCGAGCATGCCAATCGGCTGGCAGTCAGTTCGACCAAGTCCATGACCGGACATCTGGTGCACGCAGCCGGGGCGCTGGAAGCCGCCTTCTCGGTGCTCGCGATTCGTGATCGTGTCGCCCCTCCGACGACGAACTATCAACAGGCCGACCCCGCCTGCGATCTGGACTACGTCCCGAACACCGCGCGCGAGCTGCCCATTGATGTCGTATTGTCCAATTCGTTCGCCTTCGGAGGCAACAACGCCTCAGTGGTGTTTCGCCGATTCTGATTCTTCGACGTCCTCACCCGAATGGCATCGCCGATGAGCCTGTTCCGCGGCAACTCCCCACGTGTCGTCTTCACCGGCCAGGGATTGGTTACTCCGCTCGGTCGCTCGGCGGCATCCGTTGTCGACAACTGGCTGGCGGGTCGCTCGGCGGCTGGTCCCGTCACCAAGCTCGATGCGACGACGCTCCCGGTGCGGATCGCGTCTGAAGTTCCGGATTTTGAGCCACGACAGGAGATTCGCAATCGCAAACTGACGCGGCTGCTGATGCGGGGAGAAGACTATGGTGTCGTCGCGGCCGCGGCCGCCTTTGATGACGCCGGCCTGCCTCCCGGCAGCTACGATCCCACGCGCGCGGGCAT
>JAHBXU010000944.1 GCA_019636315.1 Planctomycetaceae bacterium
ACATAGCGTCCGTCGGCGCTGATGGCCGGTGCACCGGTTGCGCCACCCAGCCCGGAAACCCCCGCCGCGTCGACGCTGACCAACTCCGTCAGACCGGTCTGCCGGTCATGACGATAGACGTTCCTCCCCACAACGCTGTTGCTCACCAAGTCGACCGCATCGCTGGTGAAGACGATATACCGGCCATCGCTGCTCATGCCGGTCGGCTGCCGCTGGTCCGTCACGGGCGTTGTTCGCGAAGTATATTCCGCGGGCAGGAGCGGACTGCGCTGCGAGACCAGGCTCCGATCGCCGTTCGACAGGTCAAACAGGAACAGATCCTGCAGCGCGTTGTTGTCGCCCTCGACCAGTCCGGACGCGAGGCTCTGGAACAGCAGGCTTTGCCCGTCGGGCGAGAGGGCCGGCCCTGTGGAGGGAAGATTGCCCGCTGTTCCGCTGAGCGTTGTGCTCACCAGAGCCGTGCTGCTTGTCGACAGGTGGCGGACGTAGATCTGGCTCATGCCCCCGGTGACGCCGTCGATCAGATTCGTCCCGCTGCTGGCGAAATAGACGTCCTCGCCGTTGGGGCTGAACACCGGCGCCGTCGAGTGGCCGTTGGCCAGATGGTCTCCAAACCGGTTGGCGCTGATGAGCAAGGTCTCTTCGTTGAGCAGATCGCGCGCGAACACTTGTGTCAGTTGGTCGGTGATCTTGCCTTCATAAGCGACATATCGACCATCAGGACTGAATACCGGGTTCTTCGCGTCCTGAACCGCTTCTCCGTCGAACGTGTCCTCCAGGCTGATTCGTGTGGTCGTATTGGTCAGGATGTCTCGGACATAGACCTGGTTGTCGGGAGCCCCACCATCGACCAGATTGGTGGCTTTGCTCTCAAAGGCGATATACCGACCGGTCGGGTCAAACACGGGATGCGTCGATTGATGATTTCCGGTCCCGCTGCCGAGCGCATTGCGACTGACGATGGCCGTTGTGCCGAGGTCCAGATCACGGACGAAAACGTCGGCGAAGATGCCGTTCAGGTCGTTGTCAACTAGGTCCGTGGCGAACGATTCGTACGCGACAAATCGTCCGTCGGGACTGAGGACGGCCAGAAACGATCCGGCGTTGGCTCCCGCGGTCCCGTTGAAGTTCACGCTCACCAGGGTCGTCTGTGCGGTATTGAAATCATGGACGAACACGTCCATCACCGGGCTGGTGGGGAGGGACGTCAGATTGGACGCCAGGCTGAGGAAAACCGCGCGGCTGCCGTCGCTGTTGATTGCACGGGCGTACGAGTGATTATTCCCCATCGCCCCGGCCAGGCCGCCGCTGACGAGCGTCGTCGTTCCAGTTTGCAGGTCATGGCGAAACACGTCGCGGCGATTGTTGGTATCGCCGGGCACCAGGTCGGTCGCATCGCTTTCGAACAGCACATAGCGGCCGTCGCTGCTGAGCTGCGGGTTGAAGGAGGGCCCATTGCCTGCAAATCCGCTGGGTGTGGCGCTCACGAGGACGGTGGTCCCCGTGCCAAGATCGCGCACAAAAATGTCCTCGGCCCCATTGAAATCGTTCGGCGTCAGATTGCCGGCGTCGCTTTCAAACGCGATCAGCTGGCCGTCGGCACTGAACGATGACGCGCTGCCGGAGATGCCGGCGGCACTGTCTCCCTGAAAACTGGGATCGGCCAGCGTGATGGCCTGGGCGACCAGCAGCACGCGGGTCTCCAGCGCCTCGGCGCTGGACGAACTGCGGCGGACGACGCGCCGTCGAGGGGCGGCGACCTGGCGAGTCTGCAACCACTGACGAGACCGCAGCAGCCACTGGGCGGGAGAAATCATGGCAGGAGCCTGGGAGGCAGGAGAAAAAGGCGAGAAGGTTCCACGTCGAGCGCATCACAACGGCGCTCAACGCTAGCCAAAGTCAGCGTCCGGATGCTCGTCGGGGCGCACGTTCCAGCGAACGAATCGATAGCGCCTGAGAGCAACCTCGCCGCGTCCGGGGCGACGGCGCTCCGTTCCGCGACGACTCATATCGAAGTCGTCGGACGGTTCATTCACAGCACATTGCCGGACAGTGTGCATCAGCAGGGCCCGTGGGGAGCGATCAGGATCTGCAACATCCGTTCGGCAGGGGCGACAAGGTCATCCTCGGGGCAGGCCCGCAATCAAAAGCGGTCCGGCATCCTCCGGGACATGACAGTCGCTGATCATTTACGGTATGCGTCGGTC
>JAHBXU010000945.1 GCA_019636315.1 Planctomycetaceae bacterium
GAGCAACTGGCGCGCTTCGCGGAGCTGGCGACCGCGCTCGGCGCCGACCTGAACAGTCCGGAGCTCAGCGAGGCCGAGGCGGCCTGGAGCGCGTCGGAAGACGCTTTCAAGGCGGCGTTGGCGGAAAAACCCGGCATCTCAGCGTTGTTCGCGGGAGCGGATGCCGACCAGATCTGGGTCGCGAATCCGAAGCAGGCGGGTGACCTTATCTACTTCCGTTCGCTTGGGTTGACGATTCCGGATGTCGATCTCCCACTGGATAGCACCGAGTATTGGGAGAACGTGAGTCTGGAGGCAATCGGCAAATACCAGACCGATACCTTCTTCAGCAGCTATCGGGGCTTGCCGATCGAAGATGCGATTGCCATCCCCACCGTCGCCCAGCTCCCTGCGGTTCAGGCCGGCCAGGTCTATACCTGGAACCAGGATTTCATCGCCAGCTATCAGGGGTTGACCTCGATCATCGACGGGCTGACCGAGGCTATCGAGTCGTCGGAGATCGTTACGGGACCGTAGCCTGATGTCAAAGCACAAGGTAGTGAAGGACCTCCGTGTCCTGCCGCGCCGGTCAACAAGTCGAGTTGTTCGCTTTGGGCAAGAGTCGATGGGAATCGACTCTTGTCCCTCGATCATATGTCGGTTTGGCGAGCAGCATCTGGTTCGCGCAAATGGAAT
Source organism: Planctomycetaceae bacterium (assembly GCA_019636315.1). Lineage (GTDB taxonomy): Bacteria > Planctomycetota > Planctomycetia > Planctomycetales > Planctomycetaceae > JAHBXU01. The sequence continues at coordinate 676 of JAHBXU010000945.1, forward strand.
GCAAGTGCCGCACGAACGTCCTCTATCTCAAGACTAGGGTAGTCGTCCACGATCTCTGCTTCGCCGATTCCGTTCCAAAAGAGATCGATGATGACGGAGACGGAGATGCGAGTTCCGCGGATGACTGGCTTGCCTCGGAGGATTTCGGGGTCGCGCACGATTCGCTCTTTTATTTCGAGTTCTATGTCTTGCATGTTGGTTGCCGGATCACAATGTCGTATCGGGAAGCAACGGCAGGACACGGAGGTCCTTGTATGTTAGAGGGACTGAGCCGCCGGCGCCCGTGGAGGTCCTGGGTCCGCAAACGACCGCAGTGCAGTTGGGGCCCGGCAGCTCAGGCTGATGGGGACGGACCGACACCCTCGAACGGTTACCTGGGTTGGAACACCCGCATGGACAAGGATGAGGACGGCCGCCCCGATCAGCCTACCGGATGGGGTACGTCCCGACAAGGAGGCAGCCATGGAGACGCAGGGCTTATACGTGAGTGGTGAGTGCGCCGAGTACCAGCGCAACGGCTTCCTCTGGGTGCTGGGCGTGTCGGCGCAACCGAGCCGCAATCTGGTGAACACCGACTGCATGCAGCAAATCGATCGCCGCATCGCGCACCAGTGTCATGATCTGCGGACCCGATCCGGTGTGAATCAAACTGGCATCTTCCCCCAGATTGACATCTTTGCAGCGATGCAGCCGGTTTTCGATGATCCAATGCCCGCGTTTGAGCGCCAGCAGCTGGGCAGCATCGGCCCGGTCCGGCGGCAAACTGGTGATGGCATAGCTCAGCGAGCGGTGATGGTGCTGGTGTGCGATCCAGGTGCGTTCAATCCGCAGCACCTGGGCATGGCCGGGCCAGTCGAGATACCCAGCCAAATCAGTCGAGACCGTCAGTATCCGCCGGTCCTGCGTGCGCCCATGCCCAGACTCGATGGTTTCGGCCCGGCGGCAATCATGCAGCGGTAGGGTGCGTAGGTCGGGAGGCGGATCAAAGAGCAACTGGATATCGGCAAAGAGTTGGGGTTGATTGTGCTTGACCGTCAGCAGATAGTCGCCCCCAGCGGCCAGCACCTGCTGGCACAGCGATCGCTGGCAGTACAGGGCATCGCCCGTCAAGACCCGGTTGCGCCAGTCGATCTGCGCGATCAGGTCCGGCGCCACCGTCAATTCCGCTTCGGCCCGGTCCGTCTCGCGATCGACGTCGACAGCTTCGTGGGCCAGCACCAATCCGGTCCGGTGGCACACCGCGCTCAAGGCATGCACCGGGCAGCCACCCGTGTCAAAGCGCAACCGTCCCCGCTGGGCCTTGCCGTCGATCGCCACCCCGTCCAGGGTCGGGTCGTCCGAGATGGCCACGGAGCCGATGACGCCGCTCAGAACACGGCTCAATTGCTGCGCGTCGAGTTTGACAAACAACCGCTGCAGGGTCGGCTGGCGCGGCGTTTCCCGACCCGAAAACCCCAATGATGTCAGCATCGTGGCGGGTTGCCGGGCAGCCCATTCGCTGATGGCCAACACCGACTGCTGACCGGAGAG
>JAHBXU010000946.1 GCA_019636315.1 Planctomycetaceae bacterium
GCTGGACGCGACAGGTTTCCAAGGGGAAATGCAGATGAAGTTAGACGGACGGAACATTCTGGTGACGGGGTCCAGTCGAGGCATTGGGCGCGGATGCGTTCTCGAACTGGCCCGCGCCGGTGCGAATGTGGGGATCAATTATCGGTCGCATCTCGAAGAAGCGGAGGAAGTTGCCGCGGAGGTACGAAAGCTTGGTCGAAAGGCCGTGCTGCTTGCGTGCGACGTATCAGATCTGGCTTCTGTCGAACAGATGGTGGCCCGATTTGTTGAGGAAACCGGGCGTCTGGACGGTCTCGTGTCCAATGCGGCCTACAGCGACCGGGAAACGATGATCAAGGCCGATATCGCCGGATTTGAACGGACGATTGACGTCTCAATGTGGGGGGCGTTTCACGCCGTCCGGAGTGCGGCCCGCGTGATGGTCGACCAGGGTTCGGGCGGTTCCATCGCGGTCGTCAGCTCGCCGCACGCAGTCATCCCGGTCCCCACGGCGATGGCTTATAACATGGCAAAGGCGGCCATCGACCATATGGCCCGCACCGCGGCCATCGAACTCGCCAAGCATCGCATTCGGGTCAATGTCGTCCATCCCGGCTGGATCGATACGCCCGGCGAACGCAAATTCTTTACGGAGGACCAACTCGCGTCGGGGGCGCAAAGCATCCCCTGGGGACGGTTGGGAACAGCCGAGGAAATCGGCCGACTTGTGACCTTTGTGATGAGCGACGACTGCGATTACATGACCGGCAGCACGCTCCTCATGGACGGCGGCATCAGCCTCCCCTGGTGGTCCAATCGCGAAGAAGGCAAACAATAGGTCGCCTTCAAAAGCGGCATCACGATGGATCGTGTCATGCTCCCAGGCCGACGGCTTTGCCGTCGGGCGGAATCGGATGACGCTCCCAACGCACATTGGGCGAGGTGGGAGAGTCGAACTGTCGACAACCGATGGCAAAGCCGTCGGCCTGGGAAGAGAACGACTGACATTGGGCATCGAGTTGACACGTGGGGCGATCAACTCAACGTGCGGCCGCCCTGCCCCACTTGGCACGTCGCCGATGCCAGCATCACAACGCGTCCTGATAGATCGCCAGGATCTCCGCTTCGCTCGGATCGCGCGGCGTCAGGGCCATCAGGCGTTTGATGGCGAAGGCTTTCTGCGCAAATTCCGGAAGTTGCTCCGCTCGTCCGCCCAGTTCGTGGATGCGTTTCGGGATGCCAATCTGATCGCGCAGGCGTTCAACCGCGACGATCGCGCGCTCGGCGGCCGCTGGTTCATCAAGATCGGAGACATCTTCCCCAAGGAGCTGCGCAATGCGGGATATCTCCGTGGTGCGGACTGGGAGATTGAACCGCATGACATAGGGCAGCAGTAAACCGTTTCCCGCTCCGTGCGAGCAGTGCAGCACGCCGCCGAGCGGATATTCCATTGCATGGACGAGCGCCACACCCCCGCTGGAGAATGCCATCCCGGCCAGCGTCGCGGCGAGCGACATGCCCTCACGCGCCGCCGCGTTCGTCGGTTGGTTGACAGCGGTCTCCAGATGTTGACCGATCAATTCGATCGCCCGTTCGGCAAAGCAATCGGCGAGCGGATTCTTGCCTTCGTAGGCGGTGATCTCCCCCGGCGGCACATCGAGGTCACCGGAATGTGTGGCGATGTACGCTTCAATGGCGTGCGTGAGGGCATCGATGCCGCTGTCGGCCGTCGCGGTTCGGGGGCATGTGAAGGTGAGTTCCGGATCGACAACGGCGAGCGCCGGTCGCAAGTACGGACTGAGCGTGCTGACTTTGATCTGGTTGGCGCGGTCGGAAAGGACGGCGGCCTGCGAGACCTCACTGCCCGTGCCCGCAGTCGTGGGGACGCCGATGATCGGACAGACCGGGCCGGGGACATTGTTCCATCCGAAGTAATCGCCAAAATCTCCGCCGTGTGTGTGGACGATCGATGTGATCTTGGCGAGATCCATGTTCGATCCCCCGCCGAGGCCGAGAATAGCGTCGGGGGAGAAACGGCGTGCGGCTTCCACCGCGCGCGACGCGACCTCCAGCGACGGCTCCGGTTCTCCCTCGTCGAATATCGACACACGGAAATCTGAAATCGGTAACGCTTGTGTGACGCGCTCGACGATCCCAGCGGACACGAGCGGCGCGTCGGTGATGATGAGCACGCGCTCGCGCCCCAACCGCTTGAGGGCGGGGCC
>JAHBXU010000947.1 GCA_019636315.1 Planctomycetaceae bacterium
GCCGCCCAGTTCGATGCATCGGGAGAGAATCTCATCCCCAGCCGCGATGACGCGCCGAATCTGATCCTCATCGCGTTCGTCAAACAGCAGGATCGGATGGATGTTTCCATCCCCGGCGTGAAAGACGTTCACAATCCGTAAGCCGTACTTTTCACCCGTACCAACAATAAAATCCAGAATTTCCGGCAGCTTGGTACGAGGCACCACGCCGTCCTGAGTGCAGTAGCTTGGCGACAACCGGCCGATCGCGCCGAAAGCCTGCTTGCGACATTTCCACAGCAGCGTCCGCTCCTCCGGGGAATTCGCCATGCGAACCTCCCGTGCCCCGTTGTCGCGACAGATCCCGACAATCTTCGCGGCCTCTTCGTCGACAGCGACTTCCAGTCCGTCGACCTCGATCAGGAGCACGGCGCCTGCGTCGAGCGGAAACCCGAAGTGAAACGCCTGCTCCACGGCGCCGACAATCCCCTGATCCATCATTTCCAGCGCCGCGGGGATCACGCCCGCGCCGATGATCGCACTGATGGCTTCGGTCGCAGCCCGGACCGTCTCGAACACGCCCAGCATGGTCCGAAAGGCCACCGGGTCGCGTGTGAGACGCACCCAGACCTTGGTCGCAATCCCGAACGTTCCTTCACTCCCCACGAACAACCCCGTCAGGTCATAGCCCGGGTCGTCCTCGCAGGGCCCCCCGAACTGGGTGACCGTCCCGTCGGGAAGGACGACTTCTAGCCCCAGCACATGATTGACGGTGACGCCATATTTGAGCGTATGCGGGCCGCCCGAATTGGTGGCGACGTTCCCGCCGATGGTGCACGCCCCCTGCGATGACGGATCGGGAGCATAGTGAAAGCCGCTTCCTTTCAGATGCTGTGTCAGATGGACATTCACAATGCCCGGCTCGACGACGGCGTACCGGTCGCGGAGGTTGACTTCGAGGATGCGTTTCATCCGTGTCAGGCAGATCATCACGCCGCCGCCGACCGGCAGCGTCCCCCCTGCCAGCGACGTCCCCGCCCCGCGCGGCAGGAACGGCACGCCGTGCTCATGGCACAACCGCACCACAGCAGCAATCTCGGCCGTCGTATCCGGAAACACGACCACATCCGGCACCCGCTTCTCGACCACATACCCGTCGCACTCATAAACGAGCAACTCATCGTGCGAAGCGATGCAGTCCTCCGGACCGACGATCTGTGCGAGAGCATCGAGAAAACGATGTGGAGTGTTTGTGTCGAGTTGTGTTTCCACGATCAAGTCATTCCGAAATCAGCCCAGGCCCTCAGTGCGAATGGTATCGTTCATCCCGGTTTGTTCCCATGCAGCGAGGCAAACGATGCCGAGTCAAGTAGGTCAGGCACCCCTGTGCCTGACGCCAAGCGGTAGGGTTCGCCAACGATTGGCCGCCGGAGGTCGGTGACCACCGTGAAAAAGTCCGTCTCCTTTGGAGCTTTCCGCGACGATCTTGCGGCATGACCACCGACGATCAATCCCCGCTCCGAAAGTCAGGCACGGAGTGCCTGACCTACCAGGCTCATATCGCGCATGTCGGCATCAGCATCCTTCAAACAGGTCGGCGACGGCGACCGCGAAATCCGGCAACCGTTCGCTCGTCAGGATGTCGCCATCACGCAGAACCGTAAGGGCTTCGGCGTTCGTCACATGGACTTGAATCGCGCGCTGGCGGGGGTCGAGCACCCAGACTTCCGGGACGCCGAGATGAAAGTATTCGTTGATCTTCTCCACGACCTCCGGCCAGCGATCGTGCGGCGAGAGCACCTCGACGCATAGATCGGGGGGGATCTCGATCCAGCCATCGGGGACCGCGCCTTCCGGCAGTCGTTCCATGCGGATGAAAAACACGTCCGGCCCGCGCACGGAGTCCGGGTCTCGCTCCGTTTGCACCCCGGCGTCGTTGGTGAACACCCGGCCAAGCCGTTCCGGTTTGGCCCAATTCCGCAGTTCACCAGCAATCTCCGCACAAACCAAACCGTGCTGTGCTCCCGGTCGCGACATTTCGACAACCTCCCCGCGCACGAGTTCCACCAGACCGTCATGGTCGTGAGCGATCTGTTTGAATTCCTCAGCGGTGATGAGGGATTGCGCGATAGACATGACGCCACTTCCTGGACAACGGTTCAAACACCGACGGATGACAGCATGTCCCGCACGTCGGTCACCGCTCCTTCAATCGCTGCGGCGGT
>JAHBXU010000948.1 GCA_019636315.1 Planctomycetaceae bacterium
CGTTCCTGGCGTGCACATCAGCGAGCATTTGCCGCAATTGGCACAACGGGCCGACCGCCTGTCGATTCTGCGATCGCTCGGATATCCAAACAACGATCACCCCTTCATGACTTACCATACGTTGACGGGGCGTGTCTCTTCGGTGCCGCTCGGTGCGAATACGGTTCTCCCTCCTTCTCGAAGTGACGATCCGCATCTGGGCGCGATCGTTTCCAGGTTTCATCATCGAGACGATCGCGTGCCGGGATATGTGGCGGTCCCTGAGGTTTTCGTCCGCATGGGCCCGCAACCGGTCGCGGGCGGCGGGCGGGCCGGGTTCCTGGGGTCTCGATTCGATCCGCTCCCCGTCAACGGAGATCCCTCTCAGAATCTGGCCACGCTCGATCTTCCGCCCGCTGTGAGTGAGATGCGCTTCGACGCCCGCCAGAATCTGCTGGCCGTGCTCGATGGGCGGACTCCGCACTCGGCACGATCGCATGTGTATCACACACAACGCTCGACGGCATCGCGACTCACGCGACATACGCAAGGTGGGTTGCTCGATCTTGATGCCGAACCGGACTCCCTTCAGGATCGATACGGTCGCGACCGGTTTGGTCAGAGCCTGTTGCTTGCGCGGCGCCTTGTCGAGCGCGGCGTCTCCTTTGTCGCCGTGCACTTCAATTACATGACAAAGTGTGATGGATGGGACACGCACAAGGACAACTTCAACTGTCTGCAGAATGAGCTGCTCCCCATGCTGGATCGCGGCCTTTCCGCGCTTCTCGACGATCTTGCGGATCGAGGGCGGTTGGAAGAAACACTCGTCGTCACGATGGGCGAGTTCGGCCGCACACCGCAGATCAATGCCGATGCGGGTCGCGATCACTGGGGGCCGTGCGGCTCAGTCGTCTTTGCCGGGGGTCCGATGGCGCCGGGGATCGTGGTCGGGGCGTCAGATGCGACGGGGGCTTATCCGACATCGCAGCCCGTTTCGCCGGCAGACGTCACAGCGACCATTCTGAGCGCGCTGGGGATTGATCCTCAAGCCGAAATGCACGACCGTTTGAACCGTCCATTGCCGCTCAGCGCCGGGATGCCCATCCAGCCGCTCCTTGGATGATCAGGTCGCAATACGCACGTGTCCGCTTCAAAGCGGGGCGTTTCTGTTATCGCCCTGGAGATGAAGGACGGGCGTGACGGAAAAAACTCGGTGGCGCACACACGCCGCGCGTGCTACGATGCGCGGGCCGCCTTCCGCCGTTCACGGTATCGTCTCCGCATTGTTCTGCAGGTTCTTTCAGATGAATCAAGCCGCACTCGCCGACAGCCGCATGATGAAGGCCGTCCGTTGCGAACGGGCCGATACCACGCCGGTCTGGATCATGCGGCAGGCGGGGCGGTATTTGCCGGAGTACATGGAAGTGCGGAGCCATGTGAAGTCGGTGCTGGAACTTTGTCGGCGGCCGGATCTGGCGGCGGAAGTCACACTTTCCGCGCAGCACGTCTTGGGCGTCGATGCGGCGATCCTGTTCGCCGACCTCCCGCCGCTGCTGATCCCCATGGGCTTTGATCTGACTTATGAACCAGGTCCAACCATCCACAATCCACTGCGGATCGGTGAGAAGATCGATCGAGTGCGGGCGATCGAGACGGCGGAGGAAATGGGAGAGGTGATGGAAACGGCCCGACTCGTGAGGGCCGGGTTGCCGGATGAGATTCCGCTTATCGGATTCGCCGGGGCACCGTTTACGCTGGCGTCGTACGCCATCGAAGGCGGCGGATCACGCGACTTTCAGCATACAAAAACGCTGATGTTCGCCGATCCGGGAGCGTGGGATGCCTTGATGCGTCGCGTGGTCGAGAGCCTGATCGTCTATCTGAGAGGGCAGATCGCCGCCGGCTGTCAATTGGTCCAGCTCTTCGATAGTTGGGGGGGCTGTCTTTCCCCGGCGGACTATCGACGGTATGTGCTGCCCCATTCTCAGGCGGTCATTCGGGCGATTGAGCCACATGCGCCCGTCATCCACTTCCTGACCGGAAACCCCGCGTTGTTGCTGCTGATGCGCGAAGCCGGCGGGCAGGTGATGGGGATCGACTGGCGCGTTGACTTGAACGAGGCGTGGCGGACGGTTGGCCATGACGTCGCCGTACAGGGAAACCTCGATCCGGTTTCGTTGTTCGCCGAGTTGGACGTCTT
>JAHBXU010000949.1 GCA_019636315.1 Planctomycetaceae bacterium
CATCATCCGTCGTTGCGCTGAACGTCATGACAATTCGAGCGAACGGCGACTGCACATGAAACACGGCCTGCCGCAACGATGGGGTGATCCTGGGCGACACGTTCACCCGTTCGCCCAGACGCTTCGAGAGGGCTTCCAACCTTGGTCGCCAGATGTCCGCCAGTTGATCGCACGTGTTTCCGAACGATTCGAGACGCTCTTGCCGCTGTTTGTAGGCGGCGAGCTTCTCCTGTTGAAACTCTTCGACCCGTTGCTTTGCGGCGTCAATCTGGGCGTCAATTCGACCGAGTAATGCTTCGACTTCAGACATGAGAATCTCCTGAGGATCGGAAACGTGGGGCGGCTGTGACGACCTCGGCAAGGGAAGCCGTCAGCTCTGCGGCACCGCGGCGGGAGCGACGTGCGGTTTCCCATTGCCGTCGCCCGTTTCGTGGTGCGGCACATCCATTGGGACGGGAGACGCGGCTGCTGGTTCGGATTGACGACGTGCGGTCAGCCAGCGGATCACGTAGTAAAACACGGGCGTAAAGAACACACCGAAGATTGTGACGCCAAGCATGCCGCTGAAGACGGCGATCCCCAGCGTGCTGCGCATTTCGGCGCCGGCGCCCTTCGCCAGGACGAGCGGCACCACACCGAGGATGAACGCGAACGATGTCATCAGGATTGGCCGCAGACGAAGTTTGCTCGCCTCGACGGTGGCCTCAAAGCGCGGGCGACCCTGGTCCTCCAGTTGCTTGGCGAACTCGACGATGAGAATGGCGTTTTTCGCCGCAAGGCCCACCAGAACGACGAGTCCAATCTGCACGAAGATGTTGTTGTCGAGCTTCGCCAGCATGACGCCGCACATGGCGGCGAGGATGCACATCGGGACGATCAGAATGATCGCGACGGGGAGCGACCAGCTTTCGTACTGGGCGGCCAGCACCAGCAGCACGAAGACGACGGCCAAGGGGAAGACAAGTTTTGTGAGCACGTCCTGGCCTGCGAGAATCTGCTGATAGGTGAGTTCGGTCCACTCGAACCCCATCGTGGACGGAAGCTCGCGCGTTGCGAGTTCATCCATGAGGGCCACGGCCTGACCGGAGCTGACGCCGGGAATGGTCGCGCCGGTGACCTCGGCGGAGGGATAGAGCTTATAGCGGTTGACAATCGGTGGCCCGCTCGTGTCCTTGACGTCGATCAGCGTGCGCAGCTGCACGCGCTCGCCGCTGGCGGTGCGAACCTCCAGCCGGCCGATGTCCTCCGGCCGCATACGGAAATCCGGCGCCGCCTGCACGTTCACCTGCCAGTTGCGATTCTGGAACGAAAAGTCATTGACGTACGCGGAACCAAGATAGGTTTGCAGCGTGGCGTGAATTTCATCGAGCGAGACGCCTTGCGCCTTGACTTTTTCGCGGTCGATCTCGACAAAAAGCTGCGGTTGCGACACGCTGAACGTGGCGAGCAGGCGGGCGATGCGGGGGTCGTTTGAGCCGACTTCGGCGAGGTTCTGCACGGCTCCCTGCAACTCCCGCAGTCCGGCCCCGCGGCGGTCTTCGACCTGCAATTTGAATCCGCCGGTGCTGCCGAGACCTTCGACGGGAGGCGCACCGAACACCGCCACCTGCGCATCCTGATGCTGGCTGAACTTCTGCATCAGTTTCTGAATGATGGCGCTGGCGGACAGTTCCGGTTTTCCGGCGCGCTCCTCGAAGGGAGACAGAATGATAAACATCCCGCCCACATTGCTGATGTTGGTGGAAAGGATTGTCGAGTACCCCGGCAGATCGAGGGTGTGAGCGACGCCTTCGATGGCCCGTGCCTCTTCGCTGAGCTTGCGGATCAGCGCATCGCTCCGATCGAGATTCGCTCCGTCCGGCAACTGCACATTGGCGACCAGGTAACCCTTGTCCTGATCGGGAATGAAGCCGACGGGGGTCGTTGTCAGCGCGAAATAGGTGAGTCCGATCAATCCGCCATAGACGATGAGCACGATCACGCACAACCTGAGCGCCAGGGCGACGATTCCTCCGTAGCCTTTGATGGTGACATCGAACACCCAGTTGAAACCGCGAAACAAGAGCCCGAGCACGTAATTCACCGGGTGACTCAACAGCCATCCGACGATTGTCCCGGCCGCAAAAACAGCGATTCGCAACCACATCGGTCCAACCGGGCCTCCATGACCG